>JBKKBU010000231.1:0-5623 GCA_046713755.1 Mycobacteriales bacterium | reverse complement strand
GCGAACCGCACCGGGCGGCCGAGCAGCTCGGCGAGGCGAGTGGCGACCGGGGCGAGGGAGTCCGCCGGATCGGATGCGCCTTTCGGGCGACCCAGGTGGGCGGTGACGACGACCCTGGCGCCCTGCTCCGCGAGCTCGCGCAGCAGCGGCAGCGACGCGCGGATCCGCCCGTCGTCGGTGATGCGGCCCGCTTCGAGCGGCACGTTGAGGTCGCAGCGGACCAGGACGCGGCGGCCGGCGAACGGGCCCAACTCGGTGTGGAGCCGCACCTAGGAGAGCCGGGACCCGACGAGGCTGACCAGGTCGGCGAGGCGGTTGGAGTAGCCCCACTCGTTGTCGTACCAACCGACGACCTTGACCTGCTCGCCCTGCGCCATCGTCAGCCCGCCGTCGAGCGTGCACGACGCCGGGCTGGTGACGATGTCGGAGCTGACGATGGGGTCCTCGGTGTAGACCAGGATGCCCTTCAGGCTGCTCTCGGCGGCACTTTTGTACGCCGCGTTGATCTCGTCCTTCGTCGTGCTGCGGCTGAGCGTCAGGACCAGGTCGGTGCACGAGCCGGTGGGGATCGGAACCCGCATCGCGATGCCGTCGAGCTTGCCCTTCAGCTCCGGCAGCACCAGGGCGGTCGCCTTCGCTGCGCCGGTGCTGGTCGGCACGATGTTGAGCGCCGCCGCGCGGGCCCGCCGCAGGTCCTTGTGGGGCATGTCCTGCAGGTTCTGGTCGGAGGTGTAGGCGTGGATCGTCGTCATCAGGCCCTTTTCGATGCCGAACGTGTCCTGAAGGACCTTCGCCATGGGGGCCACGCAGTTGGTGGTGCAGCTCGCGTTGGACAGCACGACCTGACTGCCGTCGTATTTGTCGTCGTTGACGCCCATGACGACGGTGAGGTCCTCATCGCTGGCAGGCGCGCTGATGATGACCTTCTTCGCGCCGCCCTGGTCGACGTGCTTGCGAGCATCGGCGGCCTTGGTGAAGAAGCCCGTCGACTCGATGACGACGTCGACGCCCAGGTCACCCCAGGGCAGCGCACCCGGGTCGCGCTCGGCCAGCGCCTTGAGGGTCGTGCCGTTCACGCTGATGCCGTCGCCGGTGGCCTGCACCTCACCGGGGAAGCGACCCAGGATCGAGTCGTACTTGAGCAGGTGCGCCATCGTCGTGATGTCGCCGAGGTCGTTGAAGGCCACGACCTCGATGTCCTGACCGGAGGCCTGCACGGCCCGGAAGAAGTTTCGGCCAATGCGGCCGAAGCCGTTGATGCCCACGCGGACGGTCACGGATAGCTCCTCGTACGACGATGCTGTCGGTTGGCGAGGCTAGTCGAGCCGGTACGACGGGGCACGACCCGCCCCCGGCTGTTGCTCGGTCAGGGGGCGAGCATCTCGGCGGTCACGTTGGCCTCGGTGTCGGGGATGCCGAGGTCGACTGCGCGCTTGTCGGCGGTGGCCAACAAGCGGCGGATCCGCCCGGCGACCGCGTCCTTGGTCATCGGGGGGTCCGCCAACGCACCGAGCTCCTCGAGTGACGCGTTGGCGTGCTCCATCCGCAGCCGGCCGGCCTGGAGGAGGTGGTCGGGGGCGTCCTCGCCGAGGATCTCCAGCGCCCGCTCGACCCGAGCGCCGGCGGCGACCGCTGCGCGCGCCGAGCGCCGCAGGTTGGCGTCGTCGAAGTTGGCCAGCCGGTTGGCGGTGGCGCGCACCTCGCGGCGCATCCGGCGCTCTTCCCAGGCCAGCACGCTCTCGTGCGCGCCGAGCTTGGTGAGCAGCGCTCCGATGGCGTCGCCGTCGCGGACGACCACCCGGTCGATGCCACGCACCTCGCGCGCCTTGGCCTGCACACCCAGCCGGCGGGCAGCTCCGACGAGGGCCAGCGCCGCCTCCGGCCCGGGGCAGGAGATCTCGAGCGACGACGAGCGGCCCGGCTCGGTCAGCGAACCGTGCGCAAGGAAGGCGCCGCGCCACGCGGCCGCGGCGTCGCAGGTCGCTCCCGACACGACGACCGGCGGCAGGCCCCGGACCGGGCGGCCGTGGGTGTCGACCAGCCCGGTCTGGCGGGCCAGGCCGTCGCCGTCCTTGGACACCCGCACGACGTAGCGGTTGCCCTTGCGCAGCCCGCCGGCAGCAACCACGTGGACATCGGAGGCGTGGCCGTAGACCTCAGCGACCTCCTTGCGCAGCCGCCGGGCGGTCGAGCCGGTGTCGAGCTCGGCCTCGACGACGATCTTGCCCGCCACGAGGTGCAGCCCACCGGCGAAGCGCAGCAGCGCCGCCATCTCTGCTTTGCGGCAGCAGGGCTTGGTGACGACCAGCCGCGAGAGCTCGTCCTTGACCGCCGCGGTCATCGCCACACTTGTTCCCCTGTCACTGGATGGATCACTGGGTGGATCACTGGGTGAATCACTGTCGGAAGATCTCCGCGAAGGCCGCCGCGAGCCGCTGCGGGTCGTGGCGCGGCGAGCCGTCATCGGCCGCGACCTGCGCGAGCACGAGTCGACCCCCTACAGCCTCCGTCGCGGTCATGAGACCACGCCTGTCCACTACCGCGGCCTCGTCGGCGAGCACCACGTCGATCGAGAGCTCCGGAGCATGGGCCGTCAGCACGTCGAGATGAGCCTCCGGGGAGAAGCCGTCGGTCTCGCCAGGCTGCGCCACGAGGTTGAGGGCGACCAGTCGGCGGGCGCTGGTGCGACAGAGCGCATCACGCAGGCCGGGCACCAGCAGGTGCGGCAGCACCGAGGTGAACCACGAGCCTGGGCCGAACACCACCCAGTCGGCCTCCTCGACGGCCTTGACCGCCTCCGTGCAGGCCGGCGGGTCGACCGGTCGCAGGTGGACGGCCGACACCCGGGCTCCGGTCAGGGCCACCGCGTGCTGTCCGACGACCTCGACCGACTCTCCCCCGATGCCGGCCACCTCGGCGACGACGACCAGCGGCACCGGGCTCATCGGCACGACCCGACCGGCCGCACCGACGAGCCGCCCGACGAGCTCCAGCGCGAGGACGGGATCACCCGTGGTCTCGGCGAGCCCGGCGAGCAGCAGGTTGCCGACGGCATGCCCGGCCAACGGTCCGGCACCACCGAAGCGGTGCTGCAGCAGCTCCGCCCAGGTCCGGCCCCAGTCGTCGTCAGCGGCCAGCGCGGCCAGCGCCATGCGCAGGTCTCCCGGCGGCAGCGCGCCGAGCTCGTCGCGGAGCCGACCGCTGGAGCCGCCGTCGTCGCCGACCGTCACGACAGCCGTGAGGTGCGGCGTCACCCGTCGCAGCGCCGACAAGGAGGCGAACAGCCCGTGGCCGCCACCGAGCGCGACCACCCGCGGGCCGTCGACCGGGGGTGTCTGATCATCTCGGGCGGCAGGACCCCCCTGGCGCCCGAGATGATCAGACAAGCCCCTACTGTCTGATCATCTTCGCTCTCATTCGCGGCCAAGGTCGCGGTGGACGACCTGGACGTCGATGTCGCTTCCGGCGGGCTGATCGGCGGCCAGCCGACCGGCGAGCTGCTCTGCCATCGCGACCGAGCGATGCTTGCCGCCGGTGCAGCCCACGGCCAACAGCACGTAGCGCTTGCCCTCGCGGTCATAGCCCGGCAGCAGCAGGCGGACCACCCCCTCGTAGCGGTCGAGGAACTCGACGGCGCCGTCCTGTGCGAGCACGTAGTCCCGCACCGCCTCGTCGCGACCGGTGCGCGGCTGCAGCTCCGGGACCCAGTGCGGATTGGGCAGGAAGCGGCAGTCGACGACGAGATCGGCATCGACCGGCAGCCCGTACTTGTAGCCGAACGACAGCACGGTCAGGCGCAGCGCCTGCCGGCCCGCGTCCTCGCCGAACGCCGCAGCGACCTTGCCGCGCAGCTCGTGCACGTTGAGGTCGCTGGTGTCGACGACCAGGTGGGCATCGCCGCGCAGGTCGCGGAGCAGGGCCCGCTCGGCGATGATGCCGTCGACGAGCCGGCCGTCACCCTGCAGCGGGTGCGGCCGCCTGACGCCCTCGAACCGCCGGACCAGCGCCTCGTCGGAGGCTTCGAGGAACAGCACCCGGGGGTGGACCCCGCGCCGCGCCAGCTCGTCGAGAGCGGTCCGCAGGTCGGAGGAGAAGCCCCGGGACCGCACGTCGGCCACCACCGCGATGCGGTTCACCGCGCCCGCCGACCGCGACCCGAGGTCGACCATCGTCGCGAGCAGCGAGGGCGGCAGGTTGTCGACCACGAACCAGCCGACGTCCTCGAGGCACTTGGCCGCCGTCGACCGACCGGCGCCGGACAGCCCGGTCACGACCACCAGCTCCAGGCCGGGGGTGAGCGGGCCGGTCATCCCACGACCTCGCCGGTAGCCGGGTCGAAGGCCGGCACCGGCCCGGGCGACGGGCCGGCAAGGGCAGCGACCACCGACTCCGCCGTACGACGTCCCACGCCCTGCACCTCCATCACCTCGGTCACTGTGGCGGCCTTGAGCCGCTTGAGGGAGCCGAAGTGTCGCAGCAACGCCTTCGTGCGGGTCTCCCCCAGCCCGGCCACGCCGTCGAGGGCGGATTCCACCATGGAGGTGGACCGCTTCTGCCGGTGGTAGGCGATCGCGAAGCGGTGGGCCTCGTCGCGGACGCGCTGCAGCAGGTAGAGGCCCTCGGAGGTCCGCGGCAGGATCACCGGCTCGTCGGAGCCGGGCAGCCAGACCTCCTCGAGCCGCTTGGCGAGACCGCACAGCGCGACGTCGACGATGCCGAGAGCGGCCAGCGCCCGCTGTGCAGCAGCCACCTGAGGCGGTCCGCCGTCGACGACGACCAGCTGCGGGGGGTAGGCGAACTTGCGGGGGCGACCGGTCGCTGGATCCACGGGGCCGCGATGCTCGCCTTCCGGCTGATCCGCCACCGCGGCGGGGTCGCGCTCGCCCGGGTCGGCTCGCTCGGCGAGGTAACGGCTGAACCGGCGGGTCAGGACCTCATGCATCGACGCGACGTCGTCCTGGCCCTCGACCGACTTGACCGCGAAGCGGCGGTACTCGGACTTGCGGGCCAGACCGTCCTCGAAGACGACCATCGACGCCACGACCGACGTCCCCTGCAGGTTGGAGACGTCGAAGCACTCGATCCGCAGCGGGGCCTGCTCGAGCCCGAGGGCTTCCTGGATCTCGGCGAGCGCCTTGGACCGGGCGGTGAGATCCGAGGCCCGCTTGGTCTTGTGGAGCGCGAAGGCCTGCGCGGCGTTGCGCGAGACCGTCTCCATGAGCGCTTTCTTGTCCCCGCGCTGCGGCACCCGGAGGTCGACGTTGGTGCCGCGCAGCTGGCACAACCAGGTGGTGAGTGCCTCGGCGTCGGGTGGCAGGGCCGGCACGAGGACCTCCCGCGGGACGTCATCGACACCGACCGACACGCCAGCGCCCGGGACCATCCGCCGGTCGACGGGATCCACGGGATCGTCGAGCAGGTCGGCAAGCGGGTCGTCGCCGTACGCCTGCGCGAGAAACTGCCCGATCAGCTCACCGGTGGTGAGGTCCTCCACCTTGTCGACGACGTAGCCGCGCTGGCCGCGGACCCGCCCCCCGCGCACGAAGAACACCTGGATCGCGGCCTCGAGGGCGTCTTCGGCGACCGCAACCACGTCGGCGTCGGTGCCGTCCCCGAGGACCAC
>JBKKBU010000230.1:0-4268 GCA_046713755.1 Mycobacteriales bacterium | reverse complement strand
GGCGGGCAGCAGGTCGGCGACGCCGCCTCCCGTGTCATTGACGCGTACGACGAAGGGCCGCGTCTCGGTGTAGCGCACCACTGTCACGCTGCACGGGTCGATCATGATCCGTTGGAACTGGTCCAGGTGCAGCCCCATCGCATCGGCCACGATCGCCTTGATCACGTCGCCGTGCGAGCACGCCAACCAGGTCGCCTCGGCGCCGAGCCGGGCGTTCCAGTCACGGACCGCGGCCACCGCGCGGTTCTGGGTGTCGCGCAGCGGCTCGCCCTCTGGGCCGGGGAAGACCACGGCGCTCGGGTGCTGCTGCACGACCTTCCACAGCGGGTCCTTGACGAGCTCCTTGATGGGGCGGCCGGTCCAGTCGCCGTAGCGGCACTCCCCCAGGCGGTCATCCACCTGCACCTCGACCTCACGACCACCGGCGATGTGACCAGCGGTGTCGAGGCAGCGATCGAGCGGGCTGCTCACGATGGCCGTGAAGGGCACCTCACGCAGCCGCTCGGCGAGCGCGGCGGCCTGCTTCTCGCCGCGCTCGTCGAGGTGCAGCCCGGGAGTCCAGCCGGCCAGCACCGGCCCGGTCATCCGGGTTAGCCCGTGCCGGACCAGCACCACCGTCGTCATACCGCCGACCCTACGTCCGCGGGGTCAGGTGAAGGCGAGGACGGCCAGGACGGTCACGCCGAGGGCGACCCGGTAGGGGACGAAGGCGACGATGGAGTTGCGGGCGACGAAGCGGAGCAGGAACGCGATCGACGCATAGGCCACCACGAACGACACGATCGTCCCGACGATGACCGGTCCCGTCCCGACCCCTTCACCCAGCGCCGAGGGCAGTTCGAGGGCACCGGCAGCCGTCAGCGCGGGGATGGCGAGGAAGAACGACAGCCGGGTCGCTGTCACCCGATCGATGCCGCGGAGCAGCCCGGCCGAGATCGTCGCCCCTGACCGCGACACGCCAGGCACCAGCGCGATGCACTGCGCCAACCCGATCACCAGTCCGTCCGTCACCGTGACGGCCGCCTCGCCGCGTTCCTGGGTAGCCCTGCGCTCGGCGACGACCATGACGGCGGACCAGGCGATGAGCGCGACCCCTACGGTGACGAGCGAGCGCAGCACCGGACCCTTGATGACGTCCCGCAGCGCCAGCCCGACGACCCCGATGGGCAACGACCCGATGATGACGGCGAGGGTGAAGGTCCAGTCCTCGGACTGCCGCCCCTCCGCGGACCGCACGCCGCGGCTGAAGCCGACGATGAAGCGCAGAATGTCGGTGCGGAAGTACAGCAGGACCGCCGCGATGGCGCCGCTCTGGATGACGGCCGTGAAGGCCGTCACGGCTGGGTCGTCCACCTCCAGGCCCAGCAGGCCCTCCGCGATCGTGAGGTGCCCGGTCGAGGAGACCGGCAAGAACTCGGTCAGCCCCTCCACGATCCCGAGGACCACGGCGTCGACCAGCCCGAGACTCACGCGGCGCCCTTCCGTGACAGCAAGCGGGCCGCGACGACCGCGGCCAGACCCAGACGGTAGATCGCCGCGCCCGTGGTCACTGCTCGCGGTCGGCCCATCACGACCCGGGCGGCAACGGCCGAGGTGAGAGCCGCGACCGGGATGCCGACCGCGAGCGGACCGGCCAGGTCCGCCGCCGCCCCCCGTCCTCGCCACAGCGCCAACCCGGCTGCTCCTGCGGTCACCGGCAGGGACATCAGCAGCGACTCCTGCAGGGCCTCCTCGCGCGGCACCTGGTGCAACCGCAACGCGGTCAGGGTCGCCCCCGACCGCGACACCCCCGGGACCAGAGCGGCGACCTGGGCCACGGCGGCGGCGGCGCGCACCGTAGGGCTGAGCCGCCCTGACACCCCGCTGCGGTCCGCCCACCACAGCAGTACGCCGGCCCCGGCGAGCAGCGGTGCGAGCTGGGCGGGCCGACCGAGGCGCGACTCCACGACGTCGGCAGCGGCCACCCCCGCCACGGCCGCGGGCACGGCGGTGGCGACCAGCCGCAACGTCGTACGGGGTGAGGGGCGTAGGACCCAGGTGAGGCCGGCGCAGGACCCGGCGTGCAGGCCGGCAGCGAAGGCCGTCCGGTCGGCAAGCGGGTCCCAGTCGAGCAGCCACGGCAGCAACACGAGCTGCGCCGACGACGAGACCGGCACGACCTCCGCGATGCCCTGGACGGCGCCGAGGACCGCGGCCTGGCGGAGCCTCAGGAGCCGACGCCCGCTAGCTCCAGCGCCTCGACGGCCGTGCGCAGCGTCGCGACCTTCTCCTCGAGCGAGCCGACGTAGGTGGCCAGCGACAGCGTGGTCACCCCGGACGCAGCGAGGGCCTGCATGCCCTCGGCGATGCGCTCCTTGGGCCCGAGCAGCGCGGTGGCGTCGACGAACTCGAAGGGCACCGCCGCTTCGGCCTCGGCGTACTCCCTGGCCAGGTAGTGGTTTTGGATCTTCGCCGCCGCCTCGTCGAAGCCCATCCGGACCGCGAGCTGGTTGTAGAAGTTCTTCTCCCGCGAGCCCATCCCGCCGATGTAGAGCGCGGCGTAGGACCGGACCGGGCGGGCGCACTCCTCGATGTCCGTGCCGATGATGATCGGCGAGGTGCAGACCACGTCGAAACTGTCCATGGTCTTGCCGACCGACGCGCGGCCGGCCTCGATCGAGGCGAGGGACTCCTTGCCGAACGCCGCGGAGTAGAAGATCGAGAGCCAGCCGTCGAAGGCCTCACCGCAGAGCTGAAGGTTCTTCGGGCCGATCGCAGCGAGGTACATCGGGATGTAGTCCCTGGCCGGGTGCACGGTGAGCTGGAGCGCCTTGCCCGGGCCGTCGGGCAGCGGCAGCACGTAGTGCGCACCCTCGAAGCGGACCCGCTCGCGGCGCAGGGCCATGCGCACGATCTCGGCGTACTCCCGGGTGCGGGCGAGCGGGTGGTCGAAGCGCACCCCGTGCCAGCCCTCGGACACCTGCGGACCCGACAGGCCGAGCCCGAGACGGAAGCGACCGCCCGACAGCGTGTCGAGGGTGGCCGCGGTCATGGCGGTCATCGCGGGGCTGCGGGCCGGGATCTGGAAGATCGCCGAGCCGATGTCGATCTGCTCGGTCTGCGCCCCGATCCAGGCGAGCACCGTCGCGGCGTCGGAGCCGTAGGCCTCCGCGGCCCACACGACCGAGAAGCCGAGGCGGTCGGCCTCCTTGGCCACCGCGAGGTTCTCCGCGTCGTTGCCGCCACCCCAGTAGCCCAGGTTCAGTCCCAGCTTCATGGGCGGACGCTAGCGTGCGTCCTGTGAAGCAGCGCCACCTGGGCCGGAGCGGCCTGATCGTCTCGCGGTTGGCCCTCGGCACCATGACCTGGGGCCGCGACACCGACGAGGACGACGCAGCCGCGCAGCTGGTCGCCTTCCGCGAGGCCGGCGGCACCCTCGTCGACACCGCCGACACCTACGCGGGCGGCGAGAGCGAGCGCGTCCTCGGGCGGTTGCTCGCCGATGTCGTCCCCCGCGACGAGCTCATCATCGCGAGCAAGGCCTACGGCGTCGTCGGACCCGGACCGATGGGGCGTGGCACCTCCCGCGGTCATCTGCTCGCGGCCCTGGACGGGTCGCTGAAGCGGCTGCAGCTGGATCACCTCGACCTGTGGCAGCTGCACGCATGGGACACCGTGACGCCCTGGGAGGAAGCCCTTGCTGCCGTGGACGCCGCTGTCCAGAGCGGTCGGGTGCGCTACGCCGGGGTCTCGAACTACTGCGGCTGGCAGCTGGGGGCGACGGCCGCCTGGCAGCGGGCCTGGCCGGGCCGGTCACCGCTGATCAGCAACCAGGTCGAGTACTCCCTCCTGCAGCGCGGCGTCGAGCGGGAGGTCGTGCCCGCTGCGCAGGAGCTGGGCGTCGGGCTGCTCCCCTGGTCCCCGCTCGGCCGCGGCGTCCTCACCGGCAAGTACCGCGGTGGCGCGCCGGCCGACAGCCGTGGAGCGTCGGAGACCTACAAGGGCTTCATCGAGCCCTTCCTCGACGACACGGCATCCTCGGTGGTCGACGCCGTCCTCACGGCTGCCGAGGGACTGGGCATCTCCCCCGTGGCCGTGGCCCTGTCCTGGGTCCGCGACCGGCCCGGCGTCGTCGCGCCGATCGTCGGGGCCCGCACCAGCGCGCAGCTGTCTGCGGCGCTCGCCTCCGAGGCGCTCGTGCTGCCGCAGGTGGTCCGCGAGGCGCTCGACGACGTCTCGACGCCGGCCATCAGCTACCCGGAGCGCACCTGGGCCTGGTCGTCCGAGGA
>JBKKBU010000229.1:0-4170 GCA_046713755.1 Mycobacteriales bacterium | reverse complement strand
CGCTGCCAGATCAGCTCGTAGAGGCGCAGCTCGTCACCGGACAGCTCGCGGGCGAGCTCCCCCGGCGTACGAAAGACGTCGCCCGACGGGCGGATGGCCTCGTGCGCCTCCTGCGCGTTCTTCACCTTCTTGCTGTAGGTGCGCGGCGCGTCCGGGACGTACTCCGGGCCGTAGAGGTCGCGGGCCTGCTGGCGTGCGGCGTTGACGGCCGTCTCCGACAAGTTGGTGCTGTCGGTGCGCATGTAGGTGATGTGGCCGTTCTCGTACAGCCGCTGAGCGGTCTGCATCACGCGCTGCGCCGAGAAGCGCAGCTTGCGACCGCCCTCCTGCTGCAGGGTGCTCGTCATGAACGGCGCGTAGGGCTTGCGGGTGTAGGGCTTGTCCTCGACGCTGCGCACCGCGAACGGCGCGTCGACGAGCCGCTCGGTGAGGCCGCGGGCGCTGGCCTCGTCCAGCCGCATGACGTCGGCGCCGACCTTGAGCTGACCGGTCTCCTGCTCGAAGTCCTTGCCGGTCGCGAGCCGCTTGCCGTCGACGGCGACGAGGGTGGCGGACAGCTGGCGCGGAGCAGTCGGGTCGTCCTGCTCAGCCGCCAGGAACGCGCCCTCGACGTCCCAGTACGACGCCTCCACGAACGCCATCCGCAGGCGCTCCCGCTCCACCACGACGCGCGTCGCCACGGACTGGACCCGGCCGGCCGACAGCTTCGGCATGACCTTCTTCCAGAGCACGGGGCTGACCTCGTAGCCATAGAGCCGGTCGAGGACGCGGCGGGTCTCCTGGGCGTCGACGAGCGCCCGGTCAAGCTCCCGAGGTGTCTCAACGGCGTGCTGGATGGCGGCCGGGGTGATCTCGTGGAAGACCATGCGATGGACCGGCACCGTCGGCTTGAGGGTCTCGAGCAGGTGCCAGGCGATGGCCTCGCCTTCGCGGTCCTCATCGGTGGCGAGGAAGAGCTCGTCGCTGTCCTTGAGCAGCGCCTTGAGCTTGGCGACCTGCTGCTTCTTGTCGGCGCTGACGACGTAGAGCGTCTCGAAGCCGTTGTCGACGTCCACCCCGAGGCGGGCCCAGGCCAGCCCCTTGTGAGAAGCCGGCACGTCCGCGGCGTTGCGCGGCAGGTCGCGGATGTGGCCGATCGAGGACTCCACGACGTAGCCGGGCCCGAGGAACGACGCGATCTTCTTGGCCTTCGCGGGCGACTCGACGATGACGAGCCGCTGGCCCGAGGCCGCGCGGGATCGCCGCTTGGCGGGGCCGCCCTCGGCGCTCGTAGCGGTGGTCTCGTCGGTGTCGGGCACGTCGCTCCAGTCAGTGAGGGTCAGGGTCGGGCAGGCAGCAGTGTTGCTCACCACTGTGCGGCACCGCGAGATCAGGGGGGATCAGGGCGCCGGCCAGGCCCCTTCGGGGGCCTCGGGAGGGGCCGATCCCACGAGCTCCGCGAGCCGTCGCAGCCGCTTCACGCCGACGACCTTGTACGCCGGACCGCCACCGCCGTCGGGCAGGTAGACCGCGGCGAGCCCGGCCCCTGACAGGGCCGCTCCGAGGCCTGGGCGGGCCTGTTCGTCGTCCTCGTCCAGTCGCAGGACGTAGCCGTGCGCGTCCCGGCTGCCGGCCGCGAGGCACCACCAGCGCAGCCGCGGGCCATCGAGCACCAGCCCCGGCGGCGCCGCTTTCCCCCCTGCGGCGCTCCAGCGCTCTGCCAGTGGCACGAGGGCAGCGGTCCACGGGGTCTGCACCACGGTTCCGCCGGGTCCTTCGACCACCTCGACCACCTGGGCCGCCAGCCCGAGCCGGTCGAAGGCCTCGAGCATCGCGTCACCGCGCCAGGGGTCGGCAAGCGGCACCGCCACCTGGGCAAGCTCCCCGGACAGCGTCACCAGGCCGGGACCGGCCAGCAAGCCCTCGAGGTCGTCGAGCGCAGGCGGCAGTGCCTCCGCGCTGAAGAACGACAACTGGCTCACCGGCTGACGGTAGCCGCATTCCGGGCCGCGCCGAGGGATCCGCGCTCAGTTCGGACGCAGGAAGCCCTTGCGGACCAGGGCCTCGATGACGGGCAGCACCTGCGCGCAGACCTCGCCGTACGGCTCGTCGAGCGCGGTCGCGAGCACCTGCACGAGGCTGCCCAGTGCTTGGCTGCCATCACAACCGGCCACGAGGGCCGCGCCGTGGTCGTCGATGCCCCCCGACCATCGCAGGCCGGCCTCCTGCTGCAGCCGCTGCGACAAGACCACCCAACCATCGGCCGCATCCGAGCGGTCGGCCTGACCTACCTGCACCAGGCGCACGTCGTCGCGCCGTCGCAGCGACAGGCCCAGCAGGTCGCCGCGCACGGCGTCGGCCCGACGGAAGTGGTCGACGACCTCCTCACCCCACGTGCCGGCAGTCTGCTGCGGCACGTCGTCGAGCCGGACGTGCGGAGCGAGAGCGTCTGCCCGACGGCGCAGGGCGACGACCCCGAAGGCGACCGCCTCCACCCGCTGTGCCGCGAACCAGTCGACCCACGGGTCGTAGAGCTCGTCGAACCGGGCGCCCTCGTCGGTGTCCCGCAGCCAGGCCGTGACGTAGTCCTCGGGGGCCGCTACCTCCCGCTGGACCACCCAGCCGTCGCAGCCGCTCTCGCGCAGCCAGGACAGCACCCGCTCGTCGCCGTCCTCGCCAGTCAGGTGCAGCCAGTTGGCCAGCAGCACAGCGTGGCCGCCCGGGACGAGGACACCAGGCAGCCCCAGCAGCAGCTGCCGACAGACGTCGTCACCCGGGAGCCCAGCGTCCCGGTAGGTGTAGCGCGACGTCGGCCCGACGACGAACGGCGGGTTCGAGACGACGAGATCGAAGCCCTCGTGGGCGACCGGTTCGAGCAGCGAGCCCTCCCGGACGTCGAGCGTCATCCCGCCCAGCGCCGCGGCCAGCCGGGTGAAACCCACCGCCCGTGGGTTGCGGTCGGTGGCCACCACCAGGGCGGCATGATCCTCGGCCAGCAGCGCCTGGACGCCGCTCCCCGTTCCCAGGTCGAGAACTCGGCCCACCCGGTCGCGGGGCGTGGCGGCCGCCAGCGTCAGGCTGGCCGCACCGACGCCGAGCACCTGCTCGCGCAGCATCCCGTCCGCAGCCCGTCCCGCGTCGTGGGGCACGACGACCTCGACACCGCCGTGCTGGACGGCTTGCAGCCGGACGGGGCAGGCCACCCCGCCGGCGCGTCCGACCAGCCAGGACTCCGGCATCCCGACCGCCGCGGCGTCCTGCGCGGACACCGTGCTGCCGAGCACGAGCAGTCGCGCCAGCACGGCGAGCGGGTCGCGGTGCGTCGTACGACGAAGCAGCGGGGCCGTCTCATCGCGGTTCAGGTGGTCGCGGGCGCCCACCCCGAGCAGGTCGCCGAGCGCTGCCGCAGACCAGTGGGCGCGACGCAGTGCCTCGGCGACGCGCGGCGCGTCAGGCAGCAGGGATAGCGGGTCCGGGAGCTGGTCGGGGTGCACCCGCGGACGCTACCCAGCCGCGGACGCGGCGAAGGCCGGCCCCCGGTGACGGGAGCCGACCTTCGACCGATTCGGAGGTGCGGCGTGCCTAGCGGGTGGCGAAGCGACGCAGGCCGACGGCCGTACCGACGACGACCAGGGCGCCGAGCGCAAGCAGCGGCTCCCCACCGGTACGCGGCAGGGTCGGCACGAGCTCCGGAACCACCGGCGGCGGGGCCAGCGGCGGCGTCACAGCCACCGGGGCCGGCACCGTGACCGGAGCCAGCGGGCCGCTGGCGAAGTCACCGTTGGCGGCACAGAAGATCTCGAGGTTGTTGTAGTACGTGCCGGGCTTGACGTCGGGCTTCAGCGTGACGACGAAGGTCTGCACGACCGACTTGCCGGCACCGATGACCAGACCCGTCGGGCGGAGGATCACGTCCTGACCGCCATCACCACGCACCGGCGGCGGGGTCTGGAAGATCTTGCCGAACGCGCCGTCCGTCGAGACCAGTGTGAACGCGGACGAGAGGTGGTCGTAGAAGCTGATGACGTCGCACGGGGCCGTCGAGGTGTTGTTGACGGTGGCCGTGTAGGTCACCGTGTCGCCACCCTTGGCGGTGGACGGCGTGACGTCCTTGTCGAAGGTGATGTCAGGCTTGGTGAGGCCGGTCGCGATCTCCGAGCCCTTGCCGTTGGGGCAGACCACGCCGCTCAC
>JBKKBU010000228.1:0-5940 GCA_046713755.1 Mycobacteriales bacterium | reverse complement strand
CCACCACCTCGTCGTACATCGATGATCCCGGCAGGTGCACCTGGCCGCGCCCGTGCAGGCGCAGGATCTGCGGTGGACCGGCGAACGCGCACCACATCAGCGTGATGCGGCCGTTCTCGCGCAGGTGCGCCACGGTCTCGATGCCACTGCCCGTGTAGTCGACCCACGCCACCCGGTGCGGGCTGAGGACCGACAGGCAGTCGTGGCCGCGCGGCGAGACGTTGACGTGTCCGTCAGCCGCGAGCGGCGCGGTCGCGACGAAGAACACCGGCTGCTCGCGGATCCACTCGACGAGCAGCTCGTCGATGCCGTCGTACACCTTGCCCATGGGCGCAGACTAGGTCGCATGGACCTGTTCGAGACTGTCGACTCACACCTGGCGGACGCGCTGCTGGCACCCGACCCCGTCCTCGACGGGGTGCTCGCGGCCAATGCCGCCGCCGGTCTGCCCGCCATCGACGTGAGCCCGTTGCAGGGCAAGCTGCTGCACCTGCTGGCCCGCGCGATGGGGGCTCGGCGCATCATCGAGGTCGGGACCCTGGGCGGCTACTCGACGATCTGGCTGGCTCGAGCGCTGCCGCCCGATGGCCGACTGACCACCCTGGAGGTCTCGCCGCACCACGCCGATGTCGCGCGCACCAACCTCGAAAGGGCCGGCCTCGTCGATCGCGTCGACGTCGTCGTCGGTCCGGCGGCCGAGTCGCTGGCCACGCTCAAGGGGCCGGTCGACCTCGTGTTCGTCGACGCCGACAAGCCAGGCAACCCGGTGTACGCCGGCGAAGCGCTCCGCCTACTGCGCCCCGGTGGGCTGCTGGTCGTCGACAACACCGTGCGGAGTGGGGCGATCGCGACCGGGCCAGCCGACGATGCGGTGCGCGGTGTCCACGAGCTGCACCGGCTGCTGCGCAGTGATCCGCGCGTGGACGCCACGGCGATCCAGACGGTCGGACAGAAGGGCCACGACGGGTTCACGCTCGCCGTTCGCCTGCCCTGAGCTAGGTGCCGCCCAGACCGTCGAGCAGAGCCATGTCCGCCGTCGACAGCTCGAACCCTCCGACGTCGGCGTTGGAGATGATGCGCTGCTCGTTGACCGACTTGGGGATCGCGACGATCCCGTGCTGCAGGTGCCAGCGGATGATCACCTGCGCAGGGGTGCGCCCGATGCGATCGGCGACGTCGAGGATCACGGGATGATCCAGGGTGCCGCCGCGCAGCGCGCTGTAGCCCTCGAGCACGACCCCCCGCTCGCGGTGCCCTGCGAGGACGGCAGCGTCGAACAGCAACGGGCTCCACCGGATCTGGTTGACCGCCGGGGTTGTGCCACCGGCCGAAAGCTCGTCGATCTGGTCGAGGGAGAAGTTACTGACCCCGACGTCCCGGACGAGTCCGGCGTCGCGGGCCGCGACGAGCGCGGCCCAGACCACCACGTCACTGCCGGTGGGCCAGTGGATCAACCACAGGTCCACGAAGGAGGTCTGCAGCCGCCGCAGGCTCTCCTGCAGGGTCCCGCTCGGGTCGTCGGCGGCGTTGCCGGGGAGCTTCGTCGTCACGAAGACCTGCTCCCGGTCGACGTCGCTGTCGCGCAGCGCCACCCCGACCTCGGTCTCGTTGGCGTACAGAGTTGCGGTGTCGATGTGCCGGTAGCCGGCGTGCAAGGCCGCGGCCGTCGCCCGGGTCGCGTCGGGGCCGGTGATCTGCCAGGTGCCGAAGCCGAGCAAGGGCAGCTGACCACCTCCGGGCAGGCCGACGGTGACGGCAAGGACGGCACGCGGGGCAGGTGAGGAGGTCACAAGCGGCAGTCTGCCGCACCTCCTCGGGGTCGGGCTGGCACGGTTCCTGCGCCGCGAGGGCCAGCAGGACAGGCGGCACCCCTCACGAAGCCAGCAGCCCCACCCCGACCCGTGAGGTCGCCTAGTCAGCGTGGGCGCCCGGCACCCCAGCCCCAGCGCCGACCAACATCGCCAACAGCTCCGCAACGCGGAGCCGATCGCCCACGCCCACTCGCGGGCTCGACGCGACCTCCCGCGAGCTAGCCGGGGACGACCGTCGCGCCGAGTTGCTCGAAGAGATTCCAATGATCGGTCTCGTGCCAGTGCTGAACGACCTTGTCGTGCTGATCGAACTCAAAGACGTCCAACCCGCTACTGCGAACCGAGCGGCCGGTGGCCGGCAGGAAGCTGAAGTCGGCGCGGTGCGTCCCGGTATAGACCACACGGGTGATCACCGCCTCGGGGGTGGTCCAGACGCGAACCACCTCCGCCCGGAAGTCCGGGAACTTCTCGCGCCAGCGCAGCAGGTGCCCCGCGAACTGACTCGGAGTGAGCTCCTCATCATTCTCGCGAAAGCTCATCGCGTAGAACTGACTGAGAACCTCGACGCGACCGCAGGACCAGGCGTCGGCCCAGTAACGCCTGACCAGTTGCACTCGCGCATCGTCGTCCACAAGCAGATTATGTCGGGCGTGACCCGGGTCCGCTGCTGGCAGCGGGTGCCTGCGCTGCCCGGTATGCGCCCCCAGATGCGCAGGCGGGAACGGATGACATGGCCCCCAACCTGCTCTCACAGGTCAGGGGCCAGATCAACAGGTGGAGGTGGCGGGAATCGAACCCGCGTCCTCCGGCGCAGCGATAGGGCTTCTCCGGGCGCAGCTGGCTGTGCTTTTCTCGGCCCTCCCGGTCGCGCCAGCAAGCCGGGAACGGGCTCAGCCACGGAAGCTCACCACCCGCCCCCGTGGCCAAAACGGGTGGTGGTCCCTCTAGCGATGCCAGGTCCTGAGTCGAGGGCATCCTCAGGCTGACAGCTGAGCTACTACGCCGCGAGGGTGTAGAGCTCTGCGCGCGGACTTGAGTCGGCGCTTGTTTGGTTTCCGACGGGTCGTTTACGAGATGATCGTCGGCTTCCTCGGCCCGCTTCACCTACCTCGACATCCGGAGTCGAGACCTGTCACCCCCTTCGGGTGCCCACGGCACTGTGCCTTGGACCTACCCAGCCTAACGCCCGGGGCGGCCTTCGTGTGCCGCGATCACGCGAACCCGACCGCCTTGAGGTGCCGCACCGGCGCCTCGTCTCGCGGGAGGGGCATGCGGGGCGCGGGGTCCGGGATCTGCAGCATGGAGCGCAGGTCGGCGGCCGGGATCGGGCGCGACAGCCAGTAGCCCTGCGCCTGGTCGCAGTCCAGCGCCTTGAGCGCCTCGGCGAGCTCGGCGGTCTCGACGCCCTCGGCCACTGCCCGGGCACCGAGCGAGTGCGCCAGCGAGATGGTGGCCCGGACCAGAGCCACGTCGTTGTCGCTCTCGAGCATGTTCGTCACGAAGGAGCGGTCGACCTTGAGCTCGTTGACGGCGGTCCGCTGCAGGAAGGCCAACGAGGAGTAGCCGGTCCCGAAGTCGTCGACGCTGATCTCGACGCCGAGCTGGCGCAGCCGCCACAGGACGTCCTCGACGACCTCGAGCTCGCTGGCAGCGTTGGTCTCGGTGATCTCCAGGACCAGCAGGTCGGCCGGCAGGCCGTGCCGTTGGAGCACCGCGGCGACGTCGTTGGGGAGCTCCCGGTCCAGCAGCGAACGGGCCGACAGGTTGACCGCAACCGAGACCGGCCGGCCTGCGCGCTGCCAGCGCGCACACTCGCCGACAGCCTGGTCGAGTACGCGCATGGTGAAGGGACGCACCAGACCGGACTGCTCCGCGACGCCGACGAACTCGATGGGCGCGAGCAGGCCGCGGGTCGGGTGCTGCCAACGGACCAGCGCCTCGGCCCCGACGATGATCCCGGTTTCGAGGTCGAGCTGGGGCTGGTAGTGCACGACGAGCTCGTCCTGCTC
The DNA here is from genome assembly GCA_046713755.1 of Mycobacteriales bacterium. Taxonomy (GTDB): domain Bacteria; phylum Actinomycetota; class Actinomycetes; order Mycobacteriales; family SCTD01; genus JAUYQP01. The sequence continues at coordinate 2,120 of JBKKBU010000228.1, read as the reverse complement.
GAGGGCCCGCCGCAACTCCGCGACCAGGGCGAGCCGGTGGACGCTAGAGTCGTCGCGCCGGCTGTTGTAGCGCAGCCACGAACCGCGCTCGGCCTTCGCCTGGTACATCGCGACGTCGGCGCGACGCAGGAGCTCGTCGGGCGTGTCGGCGTCCTCAGGGTGGCAAGCCACGCCCAGGCTGCCCTCGATGGAGAGCCGCAGGCCCTCGAACTCCACCGGCTCGGAGAGCAGCCGGAGCAGCTCCTCCGCCACCGGTGTCGCATCGTCGGGGGAGCTCAACCCGCTCAGCAGCACCGCAAACTCGTCGCCGCCGAGACGGGCGACGGTGTCGCCGTCGCGCACGGCCTCGCGGAGGCGGCGGGCCACCTCCTGCAGCAGCAGATCGCCGGCGGAGTGACCCAGCGTGTCGTTGATCTCCTTGAAGTGGTCGAGGTCGAGCAGCAGCATGGCCGTGCTGCCGGCGCCCGCGGCGAGCGCGACCTTCGTGCGCTCGGCGAGCAGCGTGCGGTTGGCGAGGCCGGTGAGCGCGTCGTGGCTGGCCTCGTGGGCGTGTTGGCGGGCCTGCGCGAGCACGTCGCCGTGCAGCGTCGCGTTGAGCATCGTGGTGCCGACCGTGTGGGCGAAGGTCGACAGCACCTGACGCTCACGCTCGGTCAGCCGCACTGGCCCGCCGAACACCAGGCGCAGCACGCCCAGCCGGCCGTGCGGGCCCTCCAGGGGTACCACCAGACACGTGACTGGGCGCGAGCTGCGGCCGGACTCGATCTGGACGAAGGTCAGCTCGCTCTCGCGCGGCAGGTTGTCGACGGCCTCGACCTGTACGTCGCCGGCCTCGTTGATGAAGTAGGTGCGGGCGCCGCGCGCGTCCAGGTCGCTGATGACGAGCTCAACCGCCTCGGCGCGGAACATCGTGCGGGCGTGCCGCAGCGCCGCCGAGGCGACCTGCCACTCGTCGAGGGCGTTGAGCTCGCGCGAAGCGCTCTCCAGCTGCTGCCAGGCATCCCGCTCCTGCATGGCCTGCAGGTAGCCGCGGTAGGCCGCGTAGAGCAGCAGCAGCAGGGGCGGCAGGACCAGCACCGACGGCCGGCTCCAGGCCCACATCGCCAGGATGCCAACGCCGACAGCGCTGTTGCAGACGCAGATGAGCAGCCGCAGCAACAGGCCCTTGCGGTAGACGTCGCGGACCCGCATGCCCTCCGACATCGCAACGACCGTGGTGACCGCAAAGCTGTTCCAGAGGAAGAACACCAGCGCGGCGAGGGTCAGCGCCGCGGCGTCACGCGCGTCGACAGTGTCGCCGGCCGTGAGGCCAGCGCCGTTCGCCGCAGCACCGGCCAGCACGACACCGATGCTGAACACGGCCGCGTTGAAACCGGCCTTGAACATCGCCCGCCGGTGCGCGAGGTGGAACACCAGCACGGCGGCGAACGCGAGGCAGGTCAACAGCGGCAGCGGCACCAGGAACAAGCCGATGACCACGCACAGCTCGGCCCAGGTGAAGGACTCCTGGTTGTGACCGAAGCGGATGTCGAGCAGCGGGCGGTCGGCAAACAGGCAGAGCATCGTCGCGAGCAGCACCGGCAGCACGGCGTACTGCTGCTGCGCCGCGACCGCCCCGGAGGACGCCACGAGGACCGCCGCGACGGCGGTGACCGTGTAGACGTACGCCTGGACCCGGTGCTCCGACAACCACGCACGCGCGCCACCGCCCTGCCCCGCGAGGGGGGCAGCAGCGGTGGGCGCGGGCGGGGTCATGGGGTCGGTCAGCCAGCGAGCAGCTGCTGGGCGGGGTCGCTGATCTCGCCGGCGAGCTTCTTCCAGCGCGGCGGCCGCTGTCCCCAGAAGGCGGTGAGGAACTCGTCGTACTCGCCCGTCGTCCAGGTCGAGCCGGTCCAGGTCGAGCCGGTCCAGGTCGAGCCCGTCCAGGTGCTGCCCGTCCAGGTCGAGCCGGTCCAGGTGCTGCCCGTCCAGGGCGAGCCGGTCCAGGGCGAGCCCTGCCACGAGCCGCCGGACCAGGTGCCGCCGGTCCAGGTCGAGCCGGTCCAGGTCGAGCCGGTCCAGGTCGAGCCGGTCCACGTCGAGCCGGGCCAGGTGCTTCCGGACCACGACGTGCCGGTCCA
>JBKKBU010000227.1:0-3344 GCA_046713755.1 Mycobacteriales bacterium | reverse complement strand
TCAGCTTGCGCCCGTAGAACTCGTAGCGCTTGTTGAAGTGGGCCGTCTCGGCAGAGACGGGCTTGAGGTCCTCGAGGAACTGCTGCGGCACCGCGATCGTGATCGAGTCCTTGGTCACTCCTTTTGTCGTCGCACCGCCGTTGTCGAGCGCAGGGTCGAAGTACGGCACGCACGGCGGTGACTGCGGGTCCTCGGTCTGGCGCGGTGGCGTGCCGACGCACTGGCGCACCCGCGGGACGACGATGTCCGGCACCTTGGCGGTCGGCGTGGCCGACGCCCCAGGGCCGGTGGTCGCCGACGGCCCGGCGGTCGGCCGCGCGGTGGTCGGAACGGCCACCCCGCCCGGCTCGGTCGCCCGCTCGCTCTGCTCATCGAGCGACTTCTTGATCTGGGCGACGGCCTGCGGGGCGAACTCGGCGATCGTCGGCGGAGCCGACTGGCGGGAGGTCAGCGCGACGGCAGCGACCAGGACCGCGACCGCGACGACCACCGCGCCGAGGACAAATCCGGGCATTCTCGGACGGGCACCTGCCGGGCTCATCCGTCTGCCTCCTCCGTCACGCTCTCGACCGCCTATCAAACAGGGTGCGGCCGTCACCTGCAGGCAGGAGAACTCGTTGCAGCGACGAAACCTGGATGTGCCCCAGCCTTTGGAGATGCTCATGCGACCCACCGCCCGCCCCCTGCCGACCCGCGCCGTGCTCGCGGTCGCGGTCGCCAGCGCGGTCACCTGGGCCAGCGTCGCCGCAGCCGCACCGCCGAAGCTCGGCCCCAACCTCGCGCCCAACCCGAGCTTCGAGCTCTCCCAGTTCGAGACCGGCCCGGTCGCCCCCGGCTCACTCGCCCAGCCGCTGCTGCCGACCGGCTGGACGGTCGAGGGCGCGACGATCCTGTTCGACCACAGCCCCAATGCCTTCCACGACGGCAAGCGCGGCGCGGCCATCTCCGGTGCCCTCGGCGGCGGCCGGCAGATCTGCGACGGCAGCTCCGGCACCCAGCGGTGCACGCCGAACCCCGCCCCCAGCGCGACCTCCGCCGTCCCGGCCCGACCGTTCTGGAAGAGCCAGGCGCCCGTCCCGGTGACGGCCGGCACCAAGTACCGCTTCGGCGTCTGGACCATCATGCCGAGCTTCAACCCTGATGCAGGGGTGCCCGGCGAGGGAGTGTCCACGCGAGTGCGTTGGACCGGCGCCAACGGCGCCGTCCTGTCGACCGTCGACGGCCCATCGCTGCTCAAGGGCCCGAAGCGGATCCTGGGCTGGAAGCGGATCAGCGCTGACCTGGTTGCCCCGAAGGGCGCCACCGGTGCAGTGCTGCTCCTCGGCCACAGCGACTACACGACGACGTCGACGCAGGTCGTCTTCGACGAGGTGTCCTTCGGGACCGTCCGCTAGCCGGACCGGCACCCCGACTTCGTAGATCAACAGTACTTTCGCACGCTTTTTTGCGGTATTTCCGTGTCATTTGTGCTGTTGATCATGGCCGGCTGCCTGGCGGGGAGGGACCGGCTCAGTCGAGCCAGCCGGCGGCCTCGGTCGCCCAGTAGGTCAGCACCATCGACGCGCCAGCGCGCCGGATGCCCGTGAGGGTCTCCAGCACGATCCGGCGCCGGTCGATCCAGCCGTGCGCGGCCGCCGCTTCGACCATCGCGTACTCCCCCGAGACCTGGTACGCCGCCACCGGCACGTCGACGGCTTGGGCGACGGCGCGGACGACGTCGAGGTAGGCCATCGCCGGCTTCACCATCACCGCGTCGGCACCCTCGGCGATGTCGAGCAGCGCCTCGCGGACGCCCTCATCGGTGCTGCGCGCGGCATCCTGCTGGTAGGCCGCCCGGTCGCCGAACTGCGGCGCACACTCGGCAGCATCACGGAACGGGCCGTAGAAAGCACTGGCGTACTTCGCGGAATAGGCCAACACCGGGATCTGGTCGAAGCCCGCTCCGTCAAGGGCTGCCCGGATCGCCGCGACCTGGCCGTCCATCATCCCGCTCGGCGCGACGACCTGACAGCCCGCTCGGGCCTGCGCCACGGCAGCGCTGGCGTAGCGCTGCAAGGTCGCGTCGTTGTCGACCTCACCGCTGTCGGTGAGCAGCCCGCAGTGGCCGTGGTCGGTGTATTCGTCGAGGCACAGGTCCGACATCACCACGGTCGCGTTACCGACCTCGGCGGCCAGGTCGGCCAGCGCGAGCTGCACGATGCCACTCGGGTCGTCAGCCCCCGAGCCGCGGGCGTCCTTGACCGCCGGGATGCCGAACAGGATGAGGCCGCCGACGCCCGCCGCAACGGCCTCGTGGGCGGCCTTCTTGAGCGACTCCCGGCTGTGCTGGACGACACCGGGCATCGAAGAGATGGGGGCGGGCTCGGTCAGCCCCTCCTTGACGAACAGCGGCAGGACCAGGTCCGCGGGGTGCAGCCGGACGTCGCTCACGAGCCGGCGCAGCGCGGGGGTGCGGCGCAGCCGGCGTGGGCGGGTGCCCGGGTAGGTCACTTCCGGGCGGCCTTGCGCTTGCGGGCCGCGGACGGCAGCGGGATGCCGTCGGCCTTGCGCTGGGCCGCATGGGCGGCCAGCGCCTCGACGAGGGTCTCGACGTCGGGCTTGGCGGCCACGACGTCGACCCGCAGGCCGAGCTCCTGCGCCGTCTTGACCGTCTGCGGGCCGATGCATGCCAGCACCGTCCCGTCGTGCGGCTTGCCCGCGATGCCGACCAGGTTGCGGACCGTGCTGGAGCTGGTGAACAGCACCGCGTCGAAGCCGCCGCCCTTGAGGGCCTCGCGGGTCTCGGCGGGCGGCGGGGCGGCCCGCACCGTGCGGTAGGCGGTGACGTCGTCGACCTGCCAGCCGAGCTCGGTGAGTCCCGCGACCAGGGTCTCGGTCGCGATGTCCGCGCGCGGGAGCAGCACCCGGTCGATCGCGTCGTAGCCCTCGTCGTACTCGTTCCACTCCGCGAGCAGCCCCTCGCTCGACTGCTCGGTCGCGGGGACGAGGTCAGGCTTGATGCCGAAGTCCAGCAAGGCAGCCGCCGTGGCGTCGCCCACGGCTGCGACCCGCACGCCGGCGAAGGCGCGGGCGTCGAGGCCGAACTCCTCGACCTTCTCGCGGACTGCCTTGACGGCGTTGGTGCTCGTAAAAGCCACCCAGGAGTAGCGGCCCGTGACCAGGCCCTTGATGGCCCGCTCCATCGGCGCAGGGGTCCGCGGCGGCTCGACGGCGATGGTCGGGACCTCGACCGGCAGGGCGCCGTGGCCACGCAGCTGGGCGCTGAGCACGCCGGCCTGGTCGCGGGTGCGGGGGACGAGGACCTTCCAGCCGTAGAGCGGCCGGTTCTCGTACCAGCCGAGCTT
>JBKKBU010000226.1:0-2630 GCA_046713755.1 Mycobacteriales bacterium | reverse complement strand
TCTTGTCGCCGGACAGGTCGATGCCGTTGTTGCTGAGCTGGAACTGCTTGACCAGGTGGTCGACGACCTTCTGGTCCCAGTCGTCGCCGCCGAGCTTGTTGTCGCCCGAGGTGCTCTTGACCTCGATCACGCCGTCGCCGATCTCCAGCAGGGACACGTCGAAGGTGCCGCCGCCGAGGTCGAAGACCAGGATCGTCTGCTCCTTCTCGCCCTTGTCCAGGCCGTACGCCAGCGCCGCCGCCGTGGGCTCGTTCACGATCCGCAGGACGTTCAGGCCCGCGATCTCGCCGGCCTCCTTGGTGGACTGCCGCTCGTGGTCGGAGAAGTACGCCGGGACGGTGATCACGGCGTCCGTGACCGTCTCGCCGAGGTAGGCCTCCGCGTCGCGCTTGAGCTTCTGCAGGATGAACGCGCTGATCTGCTGGGAGGTGAAGTCCTTGCCGTCCAGGGACTGCTTCCAGTCGGTGCCCATCTGGCGCTTGACCGACCGGATGGTGCGCTCGACGTTGGTGACCGCCTGGCGCTTGGCGACCTCGCCCACCAGCACCTCGCCGTTCTTGGCGAAGGCGACGATGGACGGGGTGGTGCGGGAGCCCTCGGCGTTCGCGATGACCGCCGGCTCACCGCCCTCGAGGACCGCGACGCAGGAGTTGGTGGTGCCGAGGTCGATGCCGACTGCACGTGACATGGGGGAGCTGCCTCTCGTCGTACGGGTTGAGTGCGTACCGCTCATGGTGGCCGCTGCCGGGTGCAACGTCAAACCAGCCTGAGTGCTTCCCACTCAAGTTACCTGCGTCGGGTGGCGCTGCCTACGGTCTGGGGGTCGACCCCCCGTCCTGAGGAGAGCTCCATGGACCAACGCCTGCTGGGCCGCAGCGGCTGCTCCGTCTCGAGCCTGTGCCTGGGCACGATGACCTTCGGCGACGAGACCGACGAGGCGGGCGCTCACGAGCAGCTCGACCTGTTCGTCGAGGCCGGCGGCACGCTCGTCGACGTCGCCGACGTCTACTCGGCCGGGGCCGCCGAGTCGATCGTCGGGCGCTGGCTGGCCGCCCGGCCGGCCGAGGTGCGCGACCGGGTCGTGCTCGCCACCAAGGGCCGCTTCCCGATGGGGGACGAGCCCAACGCCGTCGGCACCTCGCGGCGGCACCTGCGGCGGGCGCTCGACGCCTCCCTGGCCCGGCTCGGCGTCGAGCACGTCGACCTCTACCAGCTGCACGCCTGGGACCCGCACACGCCGCTGGAGGAGACGCTGCGCTTCCTCGACGACGCCGTGAGCGCCGGCAAGATCGGGTACCCCGGCCTGTCGAACTTCACCGGCTGGCAGGTCCAGAAGGCCGTCGACCTCGCCGAGCGGCACGGCTGGGCGGTGCCGGTCACGCTGCAGCCGTCGTACAGCCTGCTCGTGCGCGAGATCGAGTACGAGATCGTGCCGGCCTGCCTGGAGAACGGCCTGGGGCTGCTGCCGTGGAGCCCGCTCGCCGGCGGGTGGCTGTCGGGCAAGTACGTCCGCGAGGCCCGCCCGACGGGAGCCACCCGGCTCGGCGAGGACCCCGACCGCGGCATCGAGGCGTACGACCGGGTCGGTGGCCGCTCCCAGACCTGGGACGTCCTGGCCGCCGTGCAGGAGGTCGCCGAGGCACGCGGGGTGTCGATGGCCCAGGTCGCGCTGGCCTGGGTGCACGCCCGCCCGGCGGTGAGCTCGGTCATCGTGGGGGCCCGTACGTCGGAGCAGCTGCGGGCGAACCTGGCCGCGGCCGACCTGGTGCTGAGCCCGCAGGAGAGCGCCCGGCTGGACCAGGCCAGCGAGCCGGCCGCGGCCGACTACCCCTACGGCGGACCGGGCCGCGACCACCGCAGCCGCAGCCTCACCGGCCGCTGAGCCAGGTCGGGGCGCCCGCGCCCCGTGGCACGCTGGTCACGTGCTCTCGGAGATGCGGGACCGCTCCGGCGGGCCGAACTGGCGGATGCGCCTGCTCGCGATCGTCCTGGCCCTGCTGCTGGCGGCGCCGCTGACGGCCCTGGTGGTGCAGGCGGCCGGCCGCGCGCTCGGACTGGCCCTGTAGCAGCAGGGCTGGCTGCTCGGCGTGCCCTGCAGGCAGGACCGGGTCGTCCGCGCGAAGATCCTGGTAGGGCGTGCGTCACAGCGTGTTACCGGCCGGTAGGCAGGGCGGTGAGCCTGGTCGTACGCTTCGCGATGCTGCTGCGCCCTCGAGCGCCGCCCGTACCTGGAGGACCTCGTGGAAACCCACATGCTCGTGCGCCTGGTCGTCGGACTGACGATCGCGGTCGTCGCGCTCGCCCTGGCCGGCCGTCGCGTGCTGTTCCTCTACAAGATGGTGTCGTCGGGCCAGCCGTCGCCCGGCCGCCTGGACGCCTGGCCCAAGCGCCTGGTCGCCCAGTTCGTCGAGGTCTTCGGCCAGGTGCGGCTGCTGAAGTGGAACATCCCCGGACTGGCCCACTTCTTCGTGTTCTGGGGCTTCATCATCCTCACGTTCACGATCATCGAGGCCGTCGGCGCCCTGTTCGACGTGAACTTCCACATCCCCCTGATCGGCAAGAACCCGGTGTTCGGCGCGGTCGAGGACTTCTTCGGCGTCATGGTCCTGGCCGGCCTGATCGCCTTCGCG
>JBKKBU010000225.1:0-12151 GCA_046713755.1 Mycobacteriales bacterium | reverse complement strand
GGGGCTTGGCCGGTGGGTGTGGCCCCGCGGCCGGCCCCGCCGGCCGACGGCCCACTTCCGATGGGGGGGAGCGGGCCGGAAGGATGGTGCTTTTGTGCGCGAGGGGGGAGTTGAACCCCCACGTCCTTTCGGACACACGGACCTGAACCGTGCGCGTCTGCCATTCCGCCACTCGCGCATGAGCGACTCGGAAGGCTAGCACCCGCAGGCGCCCGCGGATCTCGTCGTACGACGCAAGGGCCAGGTCACCGGCGGGGTCTGGGGCGGGTGCGGTGGACCGACCGTGGATACGATCACTACGAGGATGGGAAGGGAGTCGGCGTGGGAGTGCTGCAGCGCTTCGAGCGACGGCTCGAAGGCCTCGTCGAGGGTGCCTTCGCGCGCACGTTCGGCGGCGTCGTCCAGCCGGTCGAGATCGCGGCGCGGCTGCAGCGCGAAGCGGCCGACCACAAGACGATCGTCGGTGCTGGCCGGGTGCTGGTGCCCAACGACTACGACGTCGAGCTCTCCGAGCACGACCACGAGCGACTCGCGGAGTACGACGAGGCTCTCACCCGCGAGCTCGCCGACATGGTGCGCGAGAACGCCGTCGAGCAGGGCTGGTCCTTCGTCGGTCCGGTGACGGTCCATCTCCTGCAGGCCGACGACATCGACACCGGAGTGTTCCGGGTCCGGTCGCGCGTGCACGCGGAGGCCGCGCCGGCGGCACCCGCAGCGACCGGGAGCGCGGTGCTCGAGCTCAAGGGACAGCACTACGCCCTGCGACCGATCACCGTCATCGGCCGCGGCGCAGAGGCCGACGTCCAGGTCCACGACAGCGGCGTCAGTCGACGGCACTGCGAGGTGCGGCTCGGTCCCGAAGGCGCCGCGGAGCTGGTCGACCTGCAGAGCACCAACGGCACCACCGTCAACGGCGCCAGCACCAGCAGCGCGACTCTCGCCGACGGCGATCAGATCGGTGTGGGCACGACTGTGCTCGTCTATCGGACCGGCAGCTGATGGCGAGCGCGCTGGTCGTCTCCCTCGTCAAGTACGGCCTGTTGGCCCTGTTGTGGGTGTTCGTGCTCGTCGCCTTCCGCACGGTCAAGGCCGACCTGCTCGGCAGCAGGGCGGCCCGGCCGGCGCAGCCGAAGCCCGCGGCGGCGCCCCCCGCGAAGCGCGCGACCAAGCGGAGTCAGGCCCGACGGCTCGTCGTCACCGAAGGAGCACTGGCCGGCACCGCCATCACCTTGGCCGACGCACCGATCACCCTCGGCCGCGCGGACGACTCGACGCTGGTCATCACCGACGACTACGCCAGCAGCAAGCACGCCCGACTGGTCCCCGGCGACGGCTCCTGGATGCTCGAAGACCTGGGCTCGACCAACGGCACCTACCTCGGCGCCGCCAAGGTGACCCGACCGACCCCGGTGCCGCTGGGTCAGCAGATCCGGATCGGCAAGACCGTCCTGGAGCTACGGCGGTGACCGCCCCGTGACGCTGGCGCTGCGCTCCGCCGCGCGCTCCCACACCGGCCTGCTGCGCGAAGGCAACGAGGACTCGGTCTACGCCGGGCCGCGGTTGCTGGCGGTCGCCGACGGGATGGGTGGCCATGCCGCGGGTGAGGTGGCAAGTGCTGTCGCCATTGCGGCCCTCGCCCCGCTCGATCAGGACGTCCCCGGACCGGATCTCCTCGCCGCTCTGCAGAGCTCGGGGATGTCGGCCAACCAGCACCTGCGCGACATGGTGTCCGCGGACAACGCCCTCCACGGCATGGGTACGACGCTGGTGGCCGTGCTGTTCGCAGGCAACCGGCTCGGGCTGCTCCACGTCGGCGACTCCCGGGCGTATCTCCTGCGCGACGGCGAGCTGACCCAGATCACCCACGACCACACCCTGGTCCAGGTCCTGGTCGACGAGGGCCGCATCACCGAGGAGGACGCCACCACCCACCCGCAGCGCTCGGTGGTGACGCGCATCCTCGACGGTCGCCCCGAGGTGGAGTTCGACCTGTCGGTGCGCGAGGCCCGACTGGGCGATCGCTACCTCATCTGCAGTGACGGTCTGACCGGACCGGTCGGGCGGTTGGAGACCTTGCAGGAGGCTCTCGAGATCGCCGACCCGCAGGAGTCCGTCGACCGCCTCGTCCAGCTGGCCCTCAAGGGCGGCGGGCCCGACAACGTCACCGTGGTGGTGGCCGACGTCGTCGACACGGGCGCGACCAGCCGTCCCGTGGTCGCGGGGGCAGCCGCGGAAGCCCCCCAGCCGCCACCGCCGGGCGTCGCCGACAGTCCCGCCGCCCGAGCCCGCGCGACCCGACCGGAAGCAGCTGCACCGGTCGCACCAGCGTCGAGCACCCCGCCGAGCCGTCCCAGGCACCGTCGTACGGCGGTGCTGGCACTCACCACCTTGGTACTGCTGGTCGTCGGCGCGGGGGCCGGCTGGGCCTACGTCCGGTCGCAGTACTACGTCGGCGCAGCCGACGGTCAGGTCGCGGTCTTCCGAGGGGTCACCGGATCGGTCGCCGGCGTGCGGCTCGCGACCGTGGAGTCCGAGTCGGCACTGCCCGTGGACTCGCTGGACGAGCTCACCCGCAGCCGGGTCGAGGAGGGCATCCCAGCGGCTGACCGGCAGGACGCCCTCGAGATCCTCGCGCGCGTTCGCGATGGCGTGTGTGCGGCGGTCGCGACGCCGGTTCCTTCCCCGTCGGCTCCGACGCCGTCGGTTCCGGCACCCAGCCCCAGTCCCTCCGCAACGACGCCGGTCGTGAGCACCGACCCGGTCCCCAGCCCTGCCGCCACCGTCCCCGTGGGCTGCCCGTGACGGCACCGACGGTGACCCCTCGCTCGTCGACGGGCCGCAACACCGAGCTCGTCCTCACCTCCTTCGCAGTGCTGCTCGCCGTGCTCGCCTACGCCGCGGTCGGGATCGGGGCTGAGGGCAAGGTGCCGGCCGGCACCCTCGGCTATGGCCTCGGGCTCGCCGTGCTGTTCGGCATCGCGCACGTCGTCGTCCGGCTGGTGGCCCCCTACGCCGACCCGCTCATCCTTCCGGTGGTCGCCCTGCTCAACGGACTCGGGCTGGTGCTCATCCGCCGCCTCGACCTGGCCGCTGCCGAGCGCGCCGTACAGGCGGGTCGCGACATCCCGAGCGCCGATGCCCCGCTGCAGCTGGTGTGGACAGCGGTCGGCGTCCTCGCCTTCGTTGCCGCGATCGTGGTGGTTCGCGACCACACCAAGCTGGCGCGTTACACCTACACCGCCGCCGCCGCGGGTCTGGTGCTCCTGCTACTGCCGGCCGTGCCCGGGCTCGGTCGCACCATCAACGGCGCCACGCTGTGGATCCGGGTAGGACCCATGACGGTGCAGCCCAGCGAGGTCGCCAAGCTGCTGCTCATCGTGTTCTTCGCCGGCTACCTGGTTGCCAAGCGCGATGTGCTGTCCTTGGCGTCGCGCCGGGTTGCGGGACTCGACCTGCCCCGCGCGCGCGACCTCGGTCCGGTGATGCTCGCCTGGGCGGCCTCCCTTGCCGTGCTCGTGCGCGAGAAGGACCTCGGCTCGTCGCTGCTGTTCTTCGGGATCTTCATCGTGATGCTCTACATCGCCACGGAGCGCACCTCGTGGCTGCTCATCGGCATGGCCCTGTTCAGCGGCGGGGCCTTCCTGGCCTACCTGCGGTTCTCGCACGTGCAGAAGCGGATCGACACCTGGCTCGACCCCTTCGGCGACGCGAGCGGTTCCGGCTACCAGCTGGTCCAGGGGCTGTTCGGATTCGGCACCGGCGGTCTCACCGGGACGGGTCTGGGTCAGGGCTCGCCAGGCACGGTCCCCTACGCCAGCACCGACTTCATCATGGCGACCATCGGCGAGGAGCTGGGTCTCGTCGGGGTGATGGCCGTGCTGCTGCTGTTCTTCCTGGTCGTGGAGCGCGGCCTGCGGGCCGCCCTGTCCTGCCGTGACTCCTTCGGCAAGCTGCTAGCGGCAGGCCTGTCCTTTGCCCTCGGGCTGCAGGTGTTCGTTATCGTCGGCGGGGTCACGGGGCTGATCCCGCTCACCGGCGTCACGTTGCCGTGGCTGTCGTACGGCGGTTCGTCGATCGTCGCCAACTGGGCGCTGGTCGCCTTGCTGCTCCGCGTCTCCGACGCCGCGCGCCGGCCGGCCCCTGCGCCGGTGACACCCGGCGCCGCGCGGGTGGCCTTGCAGGAAGCCATGACGACAGTGGTGCGTCGGTGAACGCGCCGCTGCGCCGGGTCGCGATTGCCGTCATGGTGTTGTTTGCGGCCCTGCTGGCGATGGCGAACTATCGCCAGGTCGTCCAAGCGGGCAGCCTGCGCGACGACCCCCGCAACGGTCGGGTGCTGTTGCGGACCTACGCCGTCGACCGCGGCGCCATCGCCGTCGAGGCCGGCGGCAAGGCACAGGCGATCGCCGACTCCGTGGAGACCGACGACGCCCTCACCTACCTGCGGCGCTATCCAGCCGGGCCGACGTATGCCCACGTCACCGGCTACTCCTCGTTCATCTACGGCTCGACCGGCATCGAGCGGGATCAGGACCGGGTCCTGTCCGGTGAGGACGACCGGCTGTTCGTCGAGCGACTGTCGGACCAGATCACCGGCAAGCAGCCACGGGGCGGTTCGGTGGTGTTGACCATCAACCCGGCCGCGCAGGCCGCAGCAGTCGCCGCGCTGCGCGGGAAGCGCGGCGCGATCGTGGCGCTGGACCCGCGCACCGGTGCCATCCTCGCCATGGTGAGCGCGCCGTCGTTCGACCCGGCCGAGCTGTCCTCACACAACGGCGATGCGATCCGCAAGGCCTATGCCCGACTCACCGGCGCCGCAGACCAGCCGCTGCTCAACCGGGCGATCCGGCAGACCTACCCGCCCGGCTCGACGTTCAAGGTCATCACAGCCGCCGCCGCACTCGAGAAGGGCACTGCCGCCGACACCCGCCTCGCCTCGCCGGACAGCTACACCCCACCGCTGACCACGCGGGCGATCCGCAACTTCGGGGGCGGGCGCTGCGGCGACGGCAAGACCACCACGCTCTCGGATGCCCTGCGCGTCTCGTGCAACACCGCCTTTGCCAAGCTCGGGGTGGACCTCGGCGACGGGGTACTCCGCGCGAAGGCGAAGGACTTCGGCTTCGGCGAGAACGACCTCGAGGTCCCGGACCGGATCTCGACGAGCGTGTTCCCCGACGACCTCGATGCTCCGGGGACCGCCCAGTCGGCGATCGGCCAACGAGACGTGCGAGTGACGCCGCTGCAGATGGCCATGGTCGTGGCCGGCATCGGCAACGGTGGCACCGTGATGCGGCCCTACCTCGTCAAGGAGGTGCAGGCGCCGGACCTCACCCGGCTCGACCTCGCCGACCCGACGACCTACCGCCGGGCCGTGTCCAGCGCCGTCGCCGATCAGCTCACCGCGATGATGGAGCTCGTCGTGTCCGACGGCAGCGGCAAGGCCGCGCAGATCCCCGGCGTGCGCGTCGCCGGCAAGACCGGCACGGCCCAGCACGCGGCCGGTAAGGACCCGCACACCTGGTTCATCGGCTTCGCGCCGGCAAACGATCCGCAGGTGGCCATCGCCGTCATCATCGAGGAAGGCGGCGACGTCGGCTCCGAGGCGACCGGCGGGCGGGTCTCGGCGCCCATCGCCCGCGCGGTCATGCAGGCGGTACTGAGGTGACCGAGGGGGACGGCCTGCTCGGCGGTCGCTACGAGTTGGGCGGCCTGCTCGGCACCGGTGGGATGGCGGAGGTCTTCCGGGGCCGAGACATTCGGCTCGGCCGGGATGTCGCCGTCAAGGTCCTGCGCGCCGACCTCGCCCGCGAGGCGACCTTCCAGCAGCGCTTCCGCCGCGAAGCGCAGTCCGCAGCCCGGCTCAACGCCCCGTGCATCGTCTCGGTCTACGACACCGGTGAGGACGACCGCGGCGTGCCGTACATCGTCATGGAGCTCGTCGACGGCCGGACGCTGCGCGACGTGTTGCAGACCGAAGGTCGGTTGCTGCCACAGCGTGCCCTCGAGATCGCTGCCGACGTCCTTGCCGCCCTCGACGTTGCGCACGCCGCCGGCATCGTGCACCGCGACATCAAGCCCGGCAACGTGATGCTCAGCCCGGGCGGCGAGGTCAAGGTGATGGACTTCGGCATCGCCAGAGCGGCCGCGGACGGCGCCTCCACGATGACCCAGACCGCCTCCGTGATCGGCACGGCGGCGTACCTCTCACCGGAGCAGGCACGTGGTGAGCACGTCGACCAGCGTTCCGATCTCTACTCCACCGGGTGTCTGCTCTACGAGCTGCTCACCGGCGCCCCGCCCTTCACCGGTGATAGCCCGGTGGCGGTGGCCTATCAGCACGTCCGCGAGGACCCGGTCCTGCCTTCGGAGTACGACGCCACGCTCTCCGCCGACGTCGACGCCGTGGTGTTCACGGCGATGGCCAAGAGCCCAGCGCAGCGCTACCAGTCAGCCAGCGAGATGCGCGACGACCTGTTGCGGGCAGCTGCGGGCGAGCCCGTGGCCGCCCAGCCAGCGTCGACGACCCTGCAAGCGGCGGTGCCTGTCACGACGACGACGCTGCTGCGCGCCGAGGGTCCGTCCACCGGGCGCAAGGTGCTGCTCGGCGCCTTCCTCACCTTCGTGCTGGCAGTCGTGGTCGTCACCGCCCTGCTCGTCAAGGGGGTCTTCGACAGCGAGGAGAAGCTTGTCCCGGCACCGGCGCTCGTCGGGCTGTCACGGGACGAGGCGATCAGGACGCTCACCGAGCGGCAATTGCAGGTCGGCACGATCACGATCGTGTTCAGTGACAAGCCACTGGGCACCGTTGTTCGCCAGACCCCCGAGCAGGGCATCTTCCTGGCTGCCAAGGGCGCTATCGACATCGAGGTCAGCAAAGGGCCTGAGCTAACCGTCGTGCCCGACGTCCGCAACCTGTCGCAAGCCGAAGCCGAGGCTGTGCTGCTCGACAGCAAGCTGACCGTCGAGCAGGTGATCAGTCGAGACGGCAACGTCGCCGCCGGCACCGTGCTCGAGGTGATCCCCGAGCCCGGCCGACAGCTCAAGGCACGGTCGAAGGTGAAGATCGTGGTCGCCTCGGGCAACGTCGAGGTCCCCGACGTGCGCGGCCGGCTGAAGGATGAGGCGATCGCGATGCTCCAACAGGCCGGTTTCCGCGTGGGCCTGCAAGGTCGCGACAGCGCCGGCCCGCCGGACGTGGTGCTGGAGCAGTCGCCGGTGGGGACCACCGCCCCCCGGGGTTCCGACGTGATCCTCACCCTGTCGCAGACCCCTTCGCCGACGCCGAGCCCGACGCCCACATCAGAGCCGACGCCCACCGACTCACCGACGCCGGACCCGTCCGTCACCCCCAGTCCCTGAGACCTCGGCCGCACCGGTCGCGGCTGACCTAGGCGTCAGGCGAAGGCGGCGAGGCGCTTGTCCTCGACCTTGGCCGACAGTGCGGGTGCGAGGTCCATCGCACGGGTGTCACCGCACTGGTGCAGCCACGACGCGAGCAGCACGTGGCCGCCCTGGGTCAGGACCGATTCGGGATGGAACTGCACGCCTTCGATCGGCGCGTCCCGGTGGCGCAGCGCCATCACGACGCCGGATGCGGTGCGCCCCGTGACCTGCAGCTGCGCCGGGAGGGTGTCCTCCTCGACGGCGAGGGAGTGATAGCGCGTCGCGGTGAACGGCGACGGCAGCCCATGCAGGACGCCAGCGCCGCCATGAACAACCTCGGACGTCTTGCCGTGCAGCAGCTCCGGGGCCCGGCTCACGACGGCGCCGTGGGCGACCGCCATCGCCTGATGTCCCAGGCACACCCCGAGCAGCGGCAGCTGGCGCTGCTCGGCGGCCTCGACCATCGCCACGGAGCAACCGGCGTCCTCGGGCACGCCCGGGCCGGGCGAGAGCAGGACGCCGTCATAGCGGTCACTGCCGTCGAGGTCGTCGGGGCCGGTCTCGTCGTTGCGCTTCACCACGACATCGGCGCCGAGCTGGCCGAGGTACTGCACCAGGTTGAACACGAAGCTGTCGTAGTTGTCGACGACCAGGATGCGGGTCACGGCGCCTTCTTGACCGGCGCCTTCTTGACCGGCGCCTTCTTGACCGGCGCCTTCTTGACCGGCGCGGTGGCGGCCCGCTTCCTCGCCGTACCGCCTGGCACCGAGGCGGGCACCTCCTCCTCGGCGGCCTTCACCCGCTCCTCCTCCACCAGCACCCGGCGCAGCACCTTGCCGACGACGGTGCGCGGGAGGGCATCGCGGAACTCCACGACCTTGGGGACCTTGTACGCCGTGAGCGACTGCCGGCAGTGCGCGACGACGTCCTCCTCCGACAGCGCGGCCCCGGGGGCCTTCACCACGAACGCCTTGACGGTCTCGCCGCGGTACTTGTCCGGAACGCCGATGACGACGGCGTCCGCGACCCCTGCCAACGAGAAGAGCACCTCCTCCACCTCGGACGGGTAGATGTTGAACCCACCCGCGATGATGAGCTCCTTCTTGCGGTCCACGATCGAGAACCAGCCGTCGGCGTCCATCACGGCGATGTCGCCGGTGAGCACGTAGCCGTCGGCGGTGAAGACGCCCTCAGAGTCCTGCTGCCAGTAGCCACTGAAGACCTGCGGACCGCCGATCGCCAGCTCACCGGGAGAGCCGACGGGGACCTCCTTCGACGCATCGTCCTGATCGACGATGCGGCAGTGCGTGCCCGGCAGCGGCAAGCCGATGGTGCCGGGGCGGCGTTCGCCGGTGACTGGCCCGCAGTGCGTCGACGGCGAGGTCTCGGTCATGCCGTAACCCTCGACCAGCCGGGCACCGCTGATCCTCTCGAACTGCTCCTGCACCTCCACGGGCAGCTTCATCGCGCCGGACACGCAGATCCGGATCGAGCGCAGGTCGTGGTCCTTGGCCTGCTGGCTGTCGGCGAGCGCCTTGTAGATCGGGGGGACCCCCGGGAAGGTGGTGGGCTTCCACTCGTCGATCGCCGCGAAGACCAGACCGAGGTCGAAGCGCGGGAGCAGCACCAGGGTGCCGCCGAGCAGCACCGTCGAGGTCATGCAGACCGTCAGCCCATAGGCGTGGAACAACGGCAGGACACCGAGCACGACCTCCTTGCCTGCCGTGGCCGCGGTGTCCCACAGCCGGTTCATGTAGGCGTTGCTCACCAGGTTGCCGTGCGTGAGCATGGCGCCCTTCGAGAGCCCGGTCGTGCCACCGGTGTACTGCAGCAGGGCCAGATCGGTTGCCGGGTCGATCGGGACCTGTCGGGCCGGTGAGGTGCTCGCCTTCAGCAGCGCAGCGAACGACTTCGTCGGGGCGCCCTTGGGGAGCACCGCCGAGATGTCCGCGCGGGCCTTCTTCGCCTTGGCGATCGGCAGCTTCAGCTTCAGCCGCGCCGCCGTCGGGAGGTAGTCGACGATGCTCGTGACGACGACGTGCTCGAGCGCGGTGTCGGGCCGCACCCGCGCGACGGACTCGTAGACCTTGTCGAGGCAGACCACCACCTTCGCTCCGCAGTCCGCGAGCTGGTGGCGCAGCTCGGCATCGGTGTAGAGCGGGTTGTGCTGCACCACGACTGCACCGAGCCGCAGCGTCGCGAAGAACGCGATGACGTTCTGCGGGCAGTTCGGCAGCACGATCGCGACCCGGTCGCCCTTCTGCACGCCGAGACCGGCAAGGGCCGCGGCGAAGCGGTCGACGTACTCCTTGAGCTCGCGGTAGCTCACCTTCGTCCCGAGGAACGCCAGCGCCGTCGTCGTCGGGAACGAGCTGGCCGCATCGTCGAGCAGCCGCGTCAGCGGGATGCTCGGGAAGTCGTAGTCGGCAGGCACGCCCTCCGGGTAGCTGGCCACCCAGGGTCGGGCGGCGTACGGCGACCCCCCGGCTGCCTTCCCCGGAGCTCGCTTGGCCGGAGGCTTCTTCGCCACCGCCTTGGTCGCTACCGCCTTGGTCGCTACCGCCTTGGTCGTTAAGGCCTTGGTCGTTAAGGCCTTGGTCGCTCCGGCGCGCTTCGCCGGAGTCTTCTTCGCAGAGGTGTCAGCAGCCACACGGGCGAGCCTCTCACGCTCCGCTCACCCACCTCGCGGCCGCTACGAGTCCACCGTCACGTCGGAGAACGGCAGCAGCGGCTCGACCGCCGGGAACACCACGAACAGCAGCAGCGCACAGACGGCGAGCACCATGAGCAATGACAGGACGAGCTTGCCCCACAGCCCGCCCGGCAGATGTCGCCACAACCACACGTACATCAGCAGACCCCCTTCACCCGACGGTCCCGAACTGGTCAAGGGCCAGCGCCGGTGGTCGGCCCTTGGCCTTGTCGAGCACCGCATCGAGCACCGCGTAGACGATCAGGCGGGTGCGGGCGGAGTACTTCGGATGGCAGGTAGTGAGGGTGAGCAGGCGCTCGGTCGGCTTGACCCCGCGCCGGTTCGGGACCGGCAGCGTCACCTCGATCCGCGAGGGAGGGACGATCTCGCGGGCCCGCACCCGGTAGGTGAACCAGGTCGTCCGCGTCTCCAGGACCACGGCGTCGCCGTCCTGCAGCTCGTCGATCCGGTTGAAGGGCGCGCCGTAGGTCGTGCGGTGGCCGGCGATCGCCACATTGCCGACGGTGCCCGGTGCTGCGGTGCCGACGTAGTGGCCCGGACCCTTCTTCAGGGCCGCCACACTGGTCCCTTCGACGACCACCTTGACGAAGTCGCTGCCGAGCCTGGGGGCGTAGATCTTGGCGAAGCCCTTGCCCAGCGGGATCTCGGCAGGAGCGGGCGGTGTCCCTGGGCCGCCCGGCGTGGGCAGGTCGGCTGCCCAGGCCTCCTCGATCTCATTGGCCAGCGCGTTCTGCTGCTGGCCGGTGTAGAGGTTGGTGATCTTGAGCTCGTAGCCGACGAACAGCAGCACGACCAGGCCGAGGGTGATCAAGGTCTGGCCGAGGCCGCGGAGCAGCGTGCGCACGATGTCGCCGGCCCGCGAGCTCACCGGCTGACCCCGTCGGAGGCGACCGTGGGCAGGTCCACGGTCCCGTCGTACGCCGGGAGGTCGATCGCGCGCCGGGTCTGCACGTCGTAGCCCAGTCCGAACCGGTCCACGAAGCTGCGGAAGAAGCGCACGCCCGGGGCGGCGTCGAGTGACCGCCGCAGCGGAGCGGGGTCGCCGACCGCCTCCACGACGAAGGGCGGGCCGTAGACCTGCCCGTGCAGCACCACGGTGTTGCCCACGCAACGGACCGCACTGGTCGACACGATCCGCTGACCCATCAGCGTCATCGCCTCGGCTCCACCGGCCCACAGCGCGTTGACCACGGCCTGCAGGTCCTGCTGGTGCACGACCAGGTCGTCCGGGTTGTCACTGGCCGGCTCACCGCCTTCGGGCCGCGGCGCGTCGTCGAGGCTGACCCGGACCCCTGGCCCCTTGACCGGGGTGAGGCCGGCAGCAGGGGCGAGACCGTCGCCACGGGCCTGCTCCGCGCGCACCCGCACGTCACCCGCGGCGGCGCGCTCCGATCGGGCCGCCACCTCGGCGCGCAACCGCTGCGCCTGCCGCTCCAACTTCTCGACCTGGCGCTGCTCCTGGTCGATGAGGTCAGCCACCTCGCGGCGCTCGGCACGCAGGTCGGTGCCCTGTGCGCTGGACGCTGACAGCGCAAACAGCAGGCCCGCGCCCAGCGCCGTGACCGGCACGAGCAACCGATACGGCGCCGGCGCACGGCGGTCCGGTTGCGCCATGGCGAGCGCTGCATCCTCCGCCGGAGTGGTCACCCCGATACGCTAACCGGGTTCGCCCCCGTGAGATGACCCTTTGGAGCTGACGTGCCTGAGTCGAAGAAGCGGAAGAAGGCCGTCTACACGCCTCCGCCGGCCCCCGGCTCGTCGGCGCGGCGGAAGAAGCCGAGCCCGGTCTGGCTGGCGCCGCTCATGCTGGGGCTGTTCGCGATCGGCATCCTGTGGCTGGTGGTCTTCTACCTCACCGAGGGCAACATGATCGGCATCCCGGTCATCGAGGACTGGAACAACGGCAACCTCTTGGCCGGGTTCGCCTTCATCGTGGCCGGGTTCGGCCTGTCCACCCAGTGGCGCTAACCGTTCGCTGACCCACCAGCCCCCGGCCCCACCCAGTCTCTTATACACAACACCGAGCCCACCAGACTGCAGCTAATCTCGTAA
>JBKKBU010000224.1:0-3399 GCA_046713755.1 Mycobacteriales bacterium | reverse complement strand
GTACTGCACCGCGGTGGAGTGGTGCGTCCAGCCGACCGAGTAGACCCAGGCGGTCGTGCGCTCGCGCCCGCTGTTGGCGGTGACCGCCTCGCACACCGCCAGGAACTGCTCCGGTGGGACGCCGCAGACGTCCTGCACGAGCTCCGGGGTGTAGCGCGCGTAGTGCCGCTTGAGCACCTGGTAGACGCAGCGGGGGTGCTGCAGCGTCTCGTCCCGCTCCACCCGGGCGTGCTCCAGCGTGGCACCGCGACCGCCGAGCGACTGGCCGCTGTTGCTCTCCGAGACGTCCTGCTCGTCCTGCCCGGAGCCGACGTCCTGGTCGTGCCCGGCGTAGCCCCACGACTCGCCGTCGTAGGAGGCGCTATCGGGGTCGTAGCCCGAGAACAGGCCGTCGAGCTCCTCGGTGTCCACGAAGTCCTCGCGCACGAGCGTGGCGGCGTTGGTGTAGGCGACGACGTACTCACGGAAGTCGAGCTCGTTGTCGAGGATGTACTTGATGATCCCGCCGAGGAAGGCGATGTCGGACCCGGTCCGGATCGGGACGTGCCGGTCAGCGACCGCCGAGGTGCGCGTGAAGCGCGGGTCGATGTGGATCACCTTGGCGCCGCGCTGCTTGGCCTCCATGACCCACTGGAAGCCCACCGGGTGGCACTCGGCCATGTTGGAGCCCTGGATGACGATGCAGTCGCTGTGCGCCAGGTCCTGCAGGAAGGACGTGGCTCCGCCGCGTCCGAACGAGGCCCCCAGACTGGGGACGGTGGCGCTGTGTCATATCCGCGCCTGGTTCTCGACCTGGATGGCGCCGAGCGACGTGAACAGCTTCTTGATGAGGTAGTTCTCCTCGTTGTCCAGCGTCGCGCCGCCGAGCGAGGCGAACCCGAGGGTCCGGTTCACGCGCCGGCCCTGGTCGTCGTGCTCCTGCCAGGTCCGCTCGCGGGTGTCGACCATCCGGTCGACGATCATCTCCATCGCCGTCTCGAGCGGGAGGTCCTCCCACTGCGTGCCGTGCGGACGGCGGTACTTCACCGTCGTCACGCGCCGGGAGCCGTTGACGAACTGCTCGCTGGCCGAGCCCTTCGGGCACAGCCGGCCGCGGCTGACGGGGCTGTCGGGGTCGCCTTCGATCTGCACGACCTTGTCGTCCTTGACGAACACCCGCTGACCGCAGCCGACGGCGCAGTACGGGCAGATGCTCTGCACCACCCGGTCGGCGGTCGCGGTGCGCGGCTGCAGGGCGGCAGTCCGGTCGGACTGCGCAGCCAGGCCTCGGCCCAGCGGGTCGGACCCGGTGAGCTGCTTGACCACCGGCCAGCCCAGGAAGACGTCCTTCAGTCCCACGCGGTCCGCTCCTGTCGACAGAGGTGTTCTGCGCCACTACCCAACCCGACGCCGCCGACCCCCGCGACCCAGGGCGCGCCCGCACCTCGGCGAGCGGTTGCCACGAGGCGACGAGCGGTAGTGCTGAGCCGTGAAGACCCGCAGCATCGCCGGCCGGCCCGTGTCCGCGATCGGGCTGGGCGGCATGCCGCTGTCGGTCCGCAGCGGGTCCGGGGCCGACCGGCCGGACCGGGAGCGCGCCGTACGCACCGTGCACGCAGCCCTCGACGCCGGGGTCACCCTGATCGACACCGCCGATGCGTACTGCCTGGACGGGTCCGAGGTCGGGCACAACGAGCGCGTGATCGCCGAGGCCCTGCGGTCCTGGCCCGGGTCCGCCGACGCGCTCGTCGCGACCAAGGGCGGTCACACCCGGGGCGCCGCCGGGGAGTGGGAGCTCGACGGGCGACCGGAGCACCTGCGCGCCGCGTGCGAGGCCTCGTTGCGCGCCCTCGGCGTCGAGGCCCTCGGGCTCTACCAGTTCCACCGGCCCGACCCGCAGGTGCCGTGGGCGGAGTCGGTCGGCGCGCTCGAGGAGCTCCGGCGCGAGGGCAAGGTCGTCCTGGTCGGGGTCTCCAACGCCGACCCGGCGCAGATCCGCGAGGCGGTCTCGATCACCGAGCTGGCCTCGGTCCAGAACGAGCTGTCCCCGGCGTTCCGGTCCAGCCTGCCGGAGCTGGAGCTCTGCACCGAGCGCGGGATCGCCTTCCTGCCCTGGTCGCCGCAGGGCGGGATGGGCGCCGCCGCCGGCCTCGGTCGCGAGCACGCCGCCTTCGCCGACGTCGCCCGGGAGCGCGGCGTGAGCCCTCAGCAGGTCTGCCTGGCGTGGCTGCTGGCGCTGTCGCCGGTCTGCGTCCCGATCCCGGGGGCCAGCCGGCCCGAGTCGGTCCTGGACTCGACCCGGGCCGCCGACCTCGTCCTCACCGACGACGAGGTGGCCCGGCTGTCGACGTCGGCGCCGCAGCCCTCGCCGCCGCCGCCGCCGCCGTCGTCCTAGTTGCCCTCGTTCTCCGGCAGGTAGCCCACGACGCCGTAGCGCTCCCGGTTCTCGTTCAGGCAGCGGATGAGGGCGCTCTCCTGACGGTCGGTCGTGCCCCCGATGCCGAAGCGGACCGGGAAGCGGCCCTGCACCCGAGGGTCGGAGTTGCCGCGGTCTGCGACGACCGAGATGCCGGGCAGGCCGCCGCACGCCTGCTTGAGCCCCTCGCGAGCGGCCTGACCGGCGTCGTTCTCCAGCGTCACCACCATGACGCGGACATCGCCTCGCGACAGGATCGTGAAGCCGACGAACAGCATGCTCGTCAGCACCAGCGCGCCGAAGAACGACAGCGCGGTGAGGTTGCGCTTACGGCTGTCCCGCCACCAGGGCGGGGCCGCGGTGCCGGCCCGACTGCTCATGCCACGAGTATCGGTGGCGGCATGCCGTGCTGCCTGACAGGGTCGAGGCACACCCCTTCCACGAACGAGGAGCCCCTCATGACCACCACCACCTCAGGCATCGCCAACAAGGACGTCGTCGACTGGACCGACCTGGGCAAGGAGATGTGGAGCTACCTCACCGGCAAGGGCGCGGCCATCGACTACACGTTCGTGGACATGTCCGTCGAGGTCCCGCGCGACACCGGCCCCGACGCGCCGCGCGCGACCTGGAAGCTCAACGGCACCCTGCGCATCACCACCACGGACCGCGACAACGCTTGATGGCGCTGGACCTGCAGGGCGGGCTGTCGTTCACCGTCGACGGCCCGGGCGGCAGCACCGCAGGCACCGTCGAGGGTGACGGTTCCGTGCTGCGGGTCCACGCCGAGGACCCGGTCGCGGCCTGGGACGGCCTGCTCGACTCGGTCTCGACCGGTCCGGCCGCCCTGCGCAGCGTCGCCGACGCGCTCGCCGGGGAGGGACTGTCGATCGAGGTGACCGGCCCGCGCGGCCGGTTGGCCCTGGTCGGGGCCGGGGCCGACAGCCCCGTCGGACGGCTGCTGCTGGGCAGCCGCCGGGTCCAGCTCGGCGGGCCCGCGGCCC
>JBKKBU010000223.1:0-4301 GCA_046713755.1 Mycobacteriales bacterium | reverse complement strand
GCGTGGCTCTACGCCGAGACCGTCCGACTGGTCCATGCCGCCGTCGAGGGCATCGGCGTCGAGTTGCTGATCCCCGACTTCGACGCCGACCCCGAGCAGCTCGCCGAGGTCTTCGCCAGCCGGCCGGAGGTGCTCGCCCACAACCTCGAGACGGTCCCCAGGATCTTCCGCCGGATCCGGCCGGGATTCCGCTACGAGCGCTCGCTCGACGTGATCACGCAGGCGCGCACCGCCGGCCTGGTCACCAAGTCCAACCTCATCCTCGGGATGGGTGAGACCCGCGCGGAGGTCTCGGAGGCCCTCGCGGACCTGCACGCGGCGGGCTGCGAGCTGATCACGATCACCCAGTACCTCCGCCCGTCCAGCCGCCATCACCCGGTCGAGCGGTGGGTGGAGCCGCACGAGTTCGACGAGCTGGGCGAGGAGGCGCTCGAGATCGGCTTCTCGGGTGTGATGAGCGGCCCCCTCGTCCGGTCGTCGTACCGCGCCGGGCGGCTCTACGCCGAGGCGATGGCCGCCCGCGCGACCCGCACCGCCTGACCGCTCAACCCCAGGTGCGGAGCCATGCCGTCGTACCGCCGGGCACCGCCAGCGTGTCCGCGGCGGCCTCGACGCCGGGCCCCGAGGCGATGACCAGCTCGCCCCCGACGCCGACGACGCCCGTCGCGGCACCGGTGTTGAGGACGCACACGAGCGACCCCCCGTCGGCGTGCGGTCGCTGGAAGGCAAGCACGTTGGTCGAGCTGTCGATCCACTGCACGTCGCCGAGCCGGCCGCGGTCCTGCCGACGCAGCTGGAGAGCCCGGCGGTAGAGCGCCAGCGTCGAGGCAGGGTCGCGCTCCTGGGCCGCGACGCACCGCTCGGTGGCTTGCGGTCCCAACGGCAGCCACGGCGTACCGGTCGTGAAGCCGTGACCGGGGCGCTCGCCGGACCACGGGACCGGGGTCCGGCAGCCGTCGCGTCCGAGGACGGCCCCGCCTGACCGGACGAAGATGGGGTCCTGCCGCAGCTCGTGGGGGACGTCGTCCTGCTCGAGACCGAGCTCCTCCCCCTCGTAGAGGTAGTGCGAGCCGGGTAGCGCCAGCAGCGCCAACGTCGCCGCCCGGGCGCGACCCCGACCGACGTCCCCGCCGCCGAAGCGCGTGGCGTGCCGGACCACGTCGTGGGTGGACAGCACCCCGGTCGGTGCGGCGCCGTCGACGTGAAAAGCGTCGAGCGAAGCAGTGATGAGGGCCCGCCAAGTCCTGGCGTCGAACGGTGCTGCCAGCAGCGGGAAGTTGAACGACTGGTGCAGTCGGTCGCGCCCGACGAATCGGCGCACCTGCTCTACCTGCGGGAGGAACACCTCGCCGACCAGCACCCGGTCGTCGTAGCCGTCGGTGATCTCGCGCCACCGACGGTAGACGTCGACGACCTCCGGCTGGTCCCAGGCGTTCGGCATGTCATGGAACATCACGCCGTCGGCGTCACCCCCCGGCGGGTGGTCCGCGAGGTCTGCCTGCTTGTAGAGGCCGTGGGCCACGTCGACCCGGAAGCCGTCGACGCCACGGTCCAGCCAGAACCGCAGGATCCGCTCCCATTCCTCGTGCACCGCCGGGTGCCGCCAGTCGAGGTCGGGCTGCTTGCGGTCGAACAGGTGGAGGTACCACTGCCCGTCCGCGACCTGGGTCCACGCCGAGCCACCGAAGACGGACGGCCAGGTGTTCGGAGGGCCGTCCCCACGACCCGGACGGAACAGGTAGCGGTCGCGTAGCGGTGAGGCCGGGTCGGCCACTGCTTCGACGAACCAGCGGTGCTCGTCACTGGTGTGGTTGGGGACGAGGTCGACGATGACGCGCAGCCCCAGCCGGTGAGCCTCGGCCAGCAGCGCGTCGGCGTCGGCCAGCGTCCCGAAAAGCGGGTCCACGTCGCACTGGTCCACGATGTCGTAGCCGTGGTCGGCCATCGGAGACCGGTAGAACGGCGTCAGCCACAGCGCGTCGACCCCGAGCGCAGCGAGGTAGGGCAGCCGTCCGACGACCCCGGCCAGGTCGCCGACGCCGTCGCCGTCGCTGTCGGCGAAGCTGCGGATGTAGACCTGGTAGACCACCGCGTCGGCCCACCACGACGGGGCGCTCACCTGCAGCCCTGCCATGCTCGACCCGACGAGGGGACGCACGTGATCGCGGTCTGCGGGGAGGCACTGGTCGACCTGGTGCCCGACGGCCCGACGTCGTACGCCGCCCTGCCCGGCGGCAGCCCCGCCAACACCGCGGTCGCGCTCGCCCGGCTGGGGGTCCCGACGACCCTGCTCGCCCGGTTGTCGCGGGACAGTTCCGGCCGGCTGCTGCGCGCGCATCTGCTCCGCAACCGCGTCGACCTGGGCCGCGCGGTCGACGCCGACGAGCCGAGCAGCATCGCGCTGGTCGAGCTCGACGAGGACGGCGCGGCGTCGTACCGCTTCCTGCTGGACGGGACCGCGGACTGGCAGTGGACCGCCACCGAGCTGGCGCCGTTGGGGCCGGAGGTCGTGGCCGTCCACGCCGGCTCGCTCGCGCTCGCGCGGGTGCCGCTGCTCGAGGGGTTCCTGCGCGACGCGACCTGCACCGTGAGCGTCGACCCCAACCTGCGCCCCGGTCTGGTCGATGACCTCGAGCAGACGCGTGCCGCGGTGGAGCGCTGGGTCGCGTCGGCGGACCTCGTCAAGGCCAGCAGCGACGACCTCGAGCTGCTACACCCGGGTCTCGACCCGCTGGAGGTCGCCGGCCGCTGGTCCGAGCGCGGACCTGGCCTGGTCGTCGTGACGCTCGGCGCTGGCGGCTCGTTGGCGGTCGTCGACGGCGAGGGGGTCAGGGTGCCCGCAGCACCCGTCGACGTGGTGGATACGGTCGCCGCGGGCGACACGTTCACCGCCGGCCTGCTGGCAGCTCTGCATGCCGAGGGGCTGCTCGGTGGGCGGTTGACCGGGCTCACGCGCGACGCCGTCGTCCGTGCGCTGTCGTACGCCGCGCGGGCCTCGGCCGTGACCTGCAGCCGGGCCGGTGCGGACCCGCCCTGGGCCGCCGACCTCGCCTGGCCCTGATCGGGTCGGCTCACGCGGACAGGCGGGCGCCGTTGGCGTCGAACCAGTGCAGGTTGTCGGTGGTGGGAGCCAGCGAGACCTCCTGGCCCTTCGCCGGTGGCTGGCGCGGGTCGACGCGTGCCACCAGCAGCTGGGCCCCGCCACTGCCGCGGACGCTGGCGTGCACGAACGCATCGGAGCCGAGCTCCTCGACGAGCTCCACCGTGGCAGGGATGCCGTCGCCCTCGGCGACCAGGCGGAGGTCCTCGGGGCGCACCCCCAGGCTGACGTCGCGGTCGGCACCGGCCGCCCGCGGCATCTGGAGCGCGAAGTTGCCGAGGTGGGTCATGCCGTCGGCCTGGACCGTGAGGTCGAACAGGTTCATCGCCGGGGACCCGATGAAGCCGGCGACGAAGACGTTGGCCGGTCGGTCGTACATCGCGCGCGGGCTGTCGACCTGCTGGAGCACACCGTCCTTGAGCACGGCGACACGGTCGCCCATCGTCATGGCCTCGACCTGGTCGTGGGTGACGTAGAGGGTGGTGACGGCCAGCCGTCGCTGAAGGCTGGCGATCTGCGTGCGGGTGGCGACGCGCAGCTTGGCGTCGAGGTTGGACAGCGGCTCGTCCATGCAGAAGACCTGCGGGTTGCGCACGATGGCTCGTCCCATGGCCACCCGCTGGCGCTGCCCGCCGGACAGCGCCTTGGGCTTGCGGTCGAGGTAGTCGGTGAGATCGAGGACCTTGGCGGCCTCGGCGACACGGCTCGCGATCTCGTCCTTCGCCACGCCGGCGATCTTCAGGGCGAAGCCCATGTTTGCCGCCACGGTCATGTGGGGGTAGAGCGCGTAGGTCTGGAAGACCATCGCGATATCGCGGTCGCTGGGGTCGACGTCGGAGACGTCACGGTCCCCGATGAGGATGCGGCCTCCTTCCACCGGCTCGAGCCCGGCCAGCATCCGCAACGCGGTGGACTTCCCACAGCCCGACGGCCCCACGAGGACCAGGAACTCGCCGTCGGCGACCTCCAGGTCCAGGGCGTCGACCGCGGGACGGTCCGCCTTGTCGTAGCGGCGTGTCGCCTTCTCGAACGTGACTGTGGCCATGTGTGCTGGTCCCTCCACCGGCAGGTACGTGCCGGACGATCCGTCGTGGGGGTGTGAGCCGAACGCTTGCCCAACGTTGTCGCGAGGCGCATCCTGCGCCACACTGCCGCTGTCTGCAAGCGTTTGCAGGAAGGATCTCTCCATGGTTGCTCGGAT
>JBKKBU010000222.1:0-4728 GCA_046713755.1 Mycobacteriales bacterium | reverse complement strand
GAGACGGTCGCCTGGTACCACGACAACGAGGCCTGGTGGCGCCCGCTCAAGGAGAAGTCGGCCCTGCCCGCATGACCCTGGCGCTGCTCATCACCGGCTGCAAGGGCCAGCTCGGCAGCGAGCTGTCGAGCCAGGCGCTGCGCGCTGCCGACGTCGCGTTCGCCCGCGGCATCGACCTGCCGGAGGTCGACCTGACCGACCCCTTCGCGGTGCGCGACACCGTCGAGGAGTGGGCGCGGGTCGTGAAGTCGGACTCCCCGCACCACCGGCTCGTGGTCATCAACCCGGCCGCCTACACAGCCGTCGACAAGGCCGAGGAAGACGAGGAGACGGCGTACGCCGTCAACGCCGCGGCTCCGGCGCTGCTCGCGACCGCGTGCGGCTCTGTCGGCGCCCGCATGGTGCAGCTGTCGACCGACTACGTGTTCCCCGGTGACGCGACCGAGCCCTACGAGATCGACGCGCCGACCGGTCCGAAGAGTGCTTACGGTCGGACCAAGCTGGCCGGCGAAGATGCCGTGCGCGAGCTGCTGCCGGACGCCTCCTGGATCGTGCGCACGGCCTGGCTCTACGGCGCCGGCGGGCCCAACTTCGTCAAGACCATGGCTGCGCTCGAGCGCACCAAGGACACGGTCTCGGTCGTCGCCGACCAGGTCGGATCACCCACGTGGGCCGGGGACCTGGCCAACCGGCTGCTCGCGCTCGCTCGGTCGGACACGCCCGCGGGGACGTTCCACGGCACCAACCAGGGCGCAGTGTCCTGGCACGGCTTCACCCAGGCGATCTTCGAGGAGCTCGGCGCGGACCCGGCACGGGTCCTACCGACGGACTCAGCGGCCTTCGTCCGACCGGCGCCGCGTCCGGCGTACAGCGTCCTGTCCCCGCGGGCCTGGGACGGTGCTGGCCTGCCGCCCTTCCCGGGCTGGCGCGCGGCGCTCGCTGAGGCGTTCCGGGTCGAGGGCGACGCCCTGCGCGGTTGAGCCGATGGCGGGACAGCAGGTGAGACTTGGCTGACCTGGGACTGGAGTAGCTCGCACCCGGTGCCGAGACAGGTGACAGTGGGACCCGCCGGTAGGGGTGCCGGGTCCGCTCAGTCGTGTCAGTCGTGTCAGCCGTCTTCCTGAGGAGCCGCACCGTGCGCCGCCGTGCCTTCCTCGCCGGGATGACCGCTGCTGCGTCAGCCGCGATGGTCGGGCTACCGGTGACGGGCGCCGCCGCGGCCGCGCGACCGGTGCCGCCCCGGGTGGTGCAGCTCCGACTTGGTGGCGTCGACGGCCCGGCGCTCCGGCGGTTGGGTGGGCCGCTCCGGCGGCCGTTGCTGCTGTCGGCACAGCACGCCACCGGCCGCTTCGCGCTGGTGGGGCTCACCTGGAGGCACGACCCCAGGGTGCGATCGGTCGACGTGCGGGTGCGCGTGCGGGCTGGCGGCCGGTGGGGCGACTGGCAGCACCTGGACGTGGACCCCGACGCCCCCGACGACGGTTCAGCCGATGCCTCGGCGGCCCAGCGGGACGGCACGGCGCCCCTGTGGGTGGGACCGTCCGACGGCGTGCAGGTCCGGGTGGAGCAGCGATCGGGGGTGCGACCGCGCGACGTGCGGATCGAGCTGGTCGACCCGGGGACGTCGCCCGCCGACGCTCCCAGTCGGCTGCTGCGCTCCGCGGCGCGGGCCAGCGCGGGCCGCCCGGACATCATCACGCGAGCGCAGTGGGGCGCCGACGAGTCGATCCGCCGCGGCGAGCCGGAGTACACCGGCACACCGAAGGTGGGGTTCGTCCACCACACCGCGACCGCCAACGGCTACTCCTCCTCACAGGCAGCAGCGATGGTGCGCTCGGTCTACGCCTTCCACGTCCAGAGCCGTGGCTGGTCCGACATCGGCTACAACTTCCTCGTCGACCGCTTCGGCCGGGTCTACGAAGGCCGGGCCGGCGGCGTCGACCGGCCCGTGCTCGGAACCCACACCGGCGGCCACAACGCCAACACCTTCGCGGTGTCGCTGCTGGGCACCTACGACACGGCTGCGCCGCCCGCCGCGACGCTCGCTGCCCTCGAGCAGACCCTCGCCTGGAAGCTCGGCGCGGCCTATCGCGACCCGAGTGGTACCGCGCTGCTCACGTCCGCAGGCGGCGGCACCTCGCGCTACGCCGCCGGCACGACGCACTCGTTCTCGGTCGTCAGCGGTCACCGCGACGCGGGTAACACGGCCTGTCCGGGCTCGGCGACCTACGCCCGCATGGGCGAGATCCGACGAGCGGTGAAGGCTTACCTGGGCGCAGGTTTTGTGGCACCCGCCCTGATCGGTCCGGCCGCGCGGACCGCCGGCAGCACCGAGCCGTTCCGGGTCGTCACCCAGACCTTGTCGCGCACCGAGTGGACCCTCACCGTGACGCGGGGTGGGGTGGTCGTCCGGACTCTCACCGGTGTCGCCGACGGCCCGCTGAGCGCGGAGTGGGATCTGGCCTTCGAGGGCGGCTTCCCGGCGCTTCCCGGCAGCTACGTGCTACGGCTCACCGGCATCGATGGCGACGACAGCGCGCTGCCGTGGACGACGACCGTCCGGGTCGCAGGGGCGGGCACGAGCCGCTGGCGACCGGTCAGCCGCTGACGCCGGTCAGGCGGCTGGCTTGCGGGCGTGGAAGGTGATGAACATGAACGCCGGTCGGAAGCCGTGCTTGGCCGCCTGCTTCGCGGTCGCCACCACCGTCATGGCGCTGGCGTCGGCGGCCCCCATGAGGGACTCGATGTCGCAGTCGGCGCGGTAGTAGTCGTAGGACCGGCCGGCGGCCGCGGCGGCGCGCAGCTCCTCGGTGACGAGCACGTCCACGACGAAGCCGTGCTCGCGCATGCGCGGTGCGAGGTCCCAGCCGAACCGCCAGAAGACCAGCGTGCTGTCGCCGTGGTACTCCGGTTCCGGCGGGACGATGGTGGTCGCTTGCGGGATCGGCACCTGCAGGAAGATGCTGCCGCCCGGCCGCAGGACCCGGAACAGCTCGGCGAGCGCCCGGTCGGTGTCGGGGACGTGCTCCAGGACGTGCGGGGTCAGCACGATGTCGAGCGAGTCGTCGGGCAGCGCCAGGTCCTGCAGGTCCAGTTGCAGGCCGCCCCGGTGCAGCGAGCCGTCGTAGTCGCTGGAGGTGTAGTCGACCCGCTCGGCCATCCGCGCGCGGTAGCGCTCGTCCAGCCGGGGAGAGGTCTCCAGCACGGCGGCCGTGGCGTCGTAGCTGGTCCGGCCGGTCCAGCACCAGTAGAGGAAGCGGTCCCGGGCGATCGAGCCGCAGACCGGGCAGAGCTGCGACTCGCAGTGCTCCCAGCCCTCGAACGCCACGCCGCGCCAGCCGCACAGGTTGCAGGTCACGTCGCCGGTCAGCTTCGACGCCTCGGCGGCCTCCGGCCAGGTGTGCGTCCGGCGGTCGCCCTTACCGGCCAGCCATCGCTTGGTGGCCCGGCGCTCGTAGCTGGTGTGCGCCTGGGCGATGAGGCGGTCCGCAAGGTGCATGCAGGGACTTTAGGGCGCCTAGGGCATGGCGAAGGGCGGCGGTCCGAGGATCTCGATGCCCGGGTTCTTGGCCGCGGAGGCGTGCACCTTCGCGAAGTCGACCTCACCGCCCGACTCACCGTCCGCGAGCGGCACGCTGGCGTCGAGGTAGAACTGCTCGCAGCAACCTGGCGTGGCAAGGCTGAGCATTCGCGCCGTCGGTGACGTCACCTTGAACGCGTGGGGGACGCCGCGCGGCGCCATCATCACGCCGCCCACACCGACGGTGTGCTCGACACCGTCGAGGTGCACGAGGATCTCGCCCGCCAGCACGTAGAACGTCTCGTCCGACTCGGGGTGGGTGTGCAGCGGCGTCACCTTGCCCTGCTCCATCACGGCCTCCCAGAGCAGGAAGGCTCCGCCGGTCTCCTCGGCCGACGCCTTCCAGGTGAGGATCGCGCCGCCGTAGAACCAGCGGCGCTGACCCTCCCCCTCCTGACGGACGAACGACGGGATCGTCGGCGTGATGGCGTGGGTCATCTGGTTCCTCATCTGGCTTCATGGGACACATGTCCCATGAAGAGACTGCAGTACCATCTTGGTCGTGTCAACCCCCTACGAGCTCGCCGGTCGCGTCGGCCAGAAGAAGCGCACCCGCGATGCGCTCGTCGCCGCGGCCCGCGAGCTGGTCGCCGCAGGACTCGTCCCCACGATCGAGGACGCAGCAGCCCACGCCCGGGTCTCCCGCACGACGGCATACCGCTACTTCCCCAACCAGCGGTTGCTGCTCGGCGCCGCTCATCCTGAGACCGCAGCGGTGTCGCTGCTGCCGGCAGATGCACCCGATGACCCCGTGGAGCGCCTCGCCTTGGCTGTCGCAGCCATGACGTCGACGCTTCTGGGCAACGAGACGCAGCAGCGGACCATGCTCCGGCTCTCCCTCGAGGAGGACGGCGCCACGCGCGGAGTGCTGCCGCTGCGGCAAGGCCGCGCGATCACCTGGTTCGCCGAAGCACTCGCACCGCTGGCCGGACAGCTGTCTGAGGCCCAGCTGCACCGGTTGGTGCTCGCGATCCGCAGCGCTGTCGGCATCGAGGCACTCGTCTGGTTGACCGACGTCGCAGGGCTGTCCAGCGAGGAGGCAGTCGAGGTCATGCGCTGGTCGGCCAGTGCGCTCCTGCAGGCAGCCCTCGAGCACCAGCCACCGCCGGTCTAGTCCGCCCTGGTCAGCTCGATCCGCGGCGCTGGGC
>JBKKBU010000221.1:0-3710 GCA_046713755.1 Mycobacteriales bacterium | reverse complement strand
TCGCTGCACCCGCTGCTGCGATGGCGGATGGCGCGAGCCGAGGCGCTCGAGGAGGGCTGGGGCGGGCCGCTGCGGGTCTTTGCCGACCGGCCGGACTTCGTCGAGAAGGTCTACGCCATGGTCGACGAGCGCGGGCCGGTCGGCGCCGGTGCACTGCGCGAGGGACCCCGCGGGATCAGCTCCTGGTGGGGTTGGGACGACGTGAAGAAGGCCCTGGAATACCTCTTCTGGAGTGGGCGCATCACGACGGCCCGACGGACCAACGGCTTCGAGCGCCTGTACGACGTGGTGGAGCGGGTCCTGCCTGCTGCTGTGCTCGCGATGCCGACACCGGGTCGCGAGGAGGCCCAGCGCGAGCTGGTCCGGCTGGCCGCGCGCGCCCACGGGGTGGCGACCGAGCGCGACCTGCGCGACTACTTCCGGCTGCGGCCGCTCGAAGGCCGCGCGGCGCTGGCAGCGCTGGTCGAGGACGGTGCCCTGGAGCAGGTCGCGGTCGAGGGCTGGCGCGACCCGGCGTACCTCTTCCCGGGGTCGGCCGTGCCGCGGCGGGTGCGGCGGTCCGCCCTGCTGAGCCCCTTCGACCCGCTGGTGTGGGAGCGGTCCCGCTCGTCGCGGCTGTTCGGCTTCGACTACCGCATCGAGATCTACGTGCCGGCCCCCAAGCGGCGCTACGGCTACTACGTGCTGCCGTTCCTGCACGACGAGCAGATCGCCGCGCGGGTCGATCTCAAGTCCGACCGCAAGGCCGGTGTCCTGCGGGTGCTGTCGTCGTGGGCCGAGCCGCAGGTCGACGTCGGCGCGGTCGCAGTGGCACTCGCGGACGCACTGCGAACCGCGGCAACCTGGCAGGGGCTGGCGGACGTGGTGGTCGAACCCCGTGGCGACCTGGCTCCGGTCCTGGCCCGGCTGGTCTGAATCCACTTGCGGTAGCAGGCAGAGTGGCCTGGTGCGCATCGAGCAGGTCGACCCTCGCGACGACGCCGACTTCGGCCGGTGGTTCTCCGTGCTGCACGCGGTCGAGCAGGACACCCGTCCCGGGGAGCCGGGCTGGCAGGTCCGTGACCAGCAGGCCATGGCGGTTGCGGGGCGCGACCGGTCCACGGCCGTCGATGAGCTGGTGACCCTTCTCGTCGCGGTCGAGGGCGACGTCGTGCTGGGGGTCGGCCGCCTGCTGCTGAACGTCCTCGACAACACCGAGCGGGCCGGTGCGCTGGCGCTCGTCCATCCCGACCATCGCCGGGCCGGCGTCGGCTCGGCCCTGCTCGCGGAACTGCTCGAGCGAGCCCGCGCCGAGGGCTGCACCACCGCCGCGGGCGAGATCGATGAGCCCGAAGGGCTGGCGGGGCGGTCCCCGGCGCGCGCCTTCGCGGAGGCGCACGGGTTCACCTGTGCGCTGATGGAGACCCGGCGTGACCTACAGCTGCCCGCGGACCCGGAGCGGCTGGCCCAGGTGGCAGCGGCCGCATCGCCTAACGCGGTGGGGTTCGAGCTCCGCAGCTACCGCGACCGCTGCCCCGACGACCTGCTCGAGGGGCGGGCGGCCCTCGGGACGGCCATGTCGGTGATGTACCCCGCCGGCGACCTCGAGGTGGAGGCGGAGGTCTGGGATGCCGACCGCATCCGGCGGACCGAGCAGGGCTTCGCCGACATGGGGCGCCACTACTTCGCCGCGGTCGCGCTGCGCGATGGGGTGTCTGTGGCGTTCACCGAGCTCGGGCTCAACGTGGTGGCACCCGAGCGGGCCTTCCAGTGGGACACCCTGGTGCTGCCGGAGCACCGCGGGCGGCGGCTCGGGACGGTGCTCAAGCTGGCGGTCCTCGACGAGCTGCAGCGGACCTCCCCGCAGACCCGGCTGGTGTCGACCTGGAACGCCGACGTCAACGCGCCGATGATCGCGGTCAACGAGGCGCTGGGCTTCCGCCCCAACGGCACCCTGTCGACGTGGCAGCATCGGCTCTGACCGGCGCTACAGACGGGCGATCCTGCGGACGATGCACGGATCGCCGCGAACGCGGGCGAAACGACGCTGAGGGGGACCCGTGGACCAGGTGATGGTGAGTGAGCCGAGCGAGCTCGAGACCGTGCAGCAACTGCCGGCCCTGCGCGGCCTCGGGCGCGCCGTCGTCCTGCTGCTCCTCGCGGCGGCAGTGGTCGACGTCTTCGCGCTGTGGGCAGGGCAGACCCGCATCGGGCTCCTCGACGGCGTGATCGCCGGCGAGATGGTGGACGAGGCAGCCCTCGTCGAGAGCGACGAGACGACGGCGCTCGTCGGGCAGACCCAGGTTGCGTTGTGGCTGCTCACCGGGCTGGTGTACCTGGCCTGGTTCCGACGCGCCCACCGCAATGCGACGGCCCTGGTCGGTCCGCTCCGGCAGTCCTCGGGCTGGGCTGTGGGCGCCTGGTTCGTCCCGGTGCTCAACCTGGTCCGGCCCAAGCAGATGCACGACGACGTGTGGCGGGCCAGCGCCACCGCGGCGGACGCGTCCCCGGAGGCCTGGCGGGATGTGCCCCGCTCGCGGCTCGTGACCGCCTGGTGGGCAGCCTTCCTGTTCGCGGCGTTCCTCGGGCGGATGGCCGCGCTGCCGGCGACCGAGGAGACCGCGGAGACCTTGCGCTCCTCCAGCCAGACCTTCCTCGCGGCCGACCTGTTCGGCATCGTCACGGCGCTGCTGGCCTGGCGGGTGGTCCGGACGATCACGGCGCGCCAGGACGCGCAGATCGCCGGCCGGCGGGGGGTCGCGCCGGTAGGCTGACCCCTGCGCCCGGCTTCCCCCGCCGAGTGGGCGCCCGTATCCCGCTCTCCCGGAGACGCAGTTGCCCGCGCTCGCGCCGCTCAAGGTCCAGGTCATCGGCTACACCCACTTCGACCCGCCGGCCGACGTGCCGTGGGAGACCGACGTGGACGGCGGCCAGGCGCTCGCCGAGTTCGCTGGGCGGGCGTGCTACCAGAGCTGGAGCAAGCCCAACCCGTCGACGGCCACCAACGAGGGCTACCTGCGCCACATCCTCGAGGTCGGCCACCTGTCGGTGCTCGAGCACGGTTCGGTGACGTTCTACCTGAGCGGCATCTCCCGCAGCCTGACCCACGAGCTGATCCGGCATCGCCACTTCAGCTACTCCCAGCTGAGCCAGCGCTACGTGCCGGAGCGCGACGCCGCGATGGTCGAGCCCGAGGTCATCGCCGAGGACCCCGAGCTGCACGCGCTGTTCCTCGAAGCGGCAGACGCGGCGCTCGCGTCGTACACGAAGTTGCTGGAAGGCCTGGAGAAGAAGTTCGCGGACGTCGACAACGTCACGGCCCGGCGCAAGCAGGCCCGCCAGGCAGCGCGCACCGTGCTGCCCAACGCCACCGAGACCCGCATCGTCGTGACCGGCAACTACCGCGCCATGCGGCACTTCGTCGCGATGCGGGCGAGCGAGCACGCCGATGTCGAGATCCGCGAGCTCGCCATCGCGATGCTGCGGGAGCTGCAGCGGGTCGCGCCCAACGCCTTCAACGACTTCGAGATCTCGACGCTGGCGGATGGCACCGAGGTCGCCTCCAGCCCGATGGTCAGTGAGGGCTGACCGCTTCGCGATCGGGTTGTGACAGCTAGGTGACATGTGTGCGGTTGTGCTGTCATACTTGCCGGCATGTACACCCAGGGGCTGGACCAGGCCGACACCCAGGTCGACAACGAGCCCGCCCTCGATGAGGGCGAGCTCGAGCG
>JBKKBU010000220.1:0-2537 GCA_046713755.1 Mycobacteriales bacterium | reverse complement strand
GCGCCGACGGCGGCCACGCTGGCGCTGTGCGCGGGGGTCGGAGCGCTGGCGGGTCTGGCCCTCGCCACCACCGCGACCCAAGCCGGTCGACGAGCCCGGGTGCTCCGGGTCGCCCGCAAGGAAGAGGGCGCGCGCGCGACCGGAAGGACCTAGCCCGACCCAGGTCGAGCTAGGTGCCGCTGACCTATCGCGCGAGTGCCTCCAGCTCGTCTGCCAAGGCACCCGCGTCCCTCGGACGGTCCGCGGCATCTGCTGCCAGGCACCTCCCGATGAGCTCCCGGTCGGCCGGCTCGAGAGCGGCGCTGAGCTCGGGGGTCGTGCTCAGGACCTTGCGGACGCAGAACAGCGCATCCTCGGTCGGGAGCTCGCCATAGACCCCGGTCCCCGTGAGGGCGCGATGCAGCGTGATGCCCAGCGACCAGATGTCCGAGGCACGTGAGCCGCGCTTGCCCAGCAGGATGGCCGGCTCGACGAACTCCACCGCACCGATCGGACCGAGACCGGTGACGGTCTGCCCGGGGGCCAGTGCTTGCGCCAACCCGAGGTCGGACAGCTTGGCGCCGTTGTCGTCCAGCAGCAGGTTGGCGGGTTTGATGCTGCGATGGACCACGCCGGCCTCGTGCAGGGCGTGGGCCGCTCGCGCACCTTGTGAGATCGCCATGAGGACCTCCTGCCGCGACAGCGGCTTGACCGGCTGGGCCAACGACCCGAGCGGGAAGTACTCCATCGAGTAGTAGAAGCTCCCGTCCTGCTGGCCGGCGTCGAAAAGCGTGACCAGATATGGCGACTGCGCAGAGGCAAACGCCCGCAACTCCCTTGTCGTACGCCGGAAGGTCTCCTCGTCCGAGGCGCCGCTCAGGACCTTGACGGCGACGTGCTCCGCAGCCAGGCCGAGACGAGCAGGCGGGACGGCCAGGTAGAAGCTGCCGTGGCTGCCCTCACCCAGCGGCCGCACGAAGCGGTAATCGGCGATGCCCTGCACTGTTTCTCCCCGGACCGTTGGCTGCGGATGCGCTCAGCATGCACGTCGTACAGGCAGTTTCCTTCATCCGCAAGGGGCGGACAGCCTGGTGGTGTCCCTATAGGGTCCGGACGCGACCCACTGGGGGATCGGTCCGGGCGAGGAGTCAGCATGTCGGGGCTATGGGCTGCAGGGTCATCAGGGGCGGGTCACACCCCCGATGAGATCGCTGCGATCGTCTTCATCGACATCGCCGTCATCGTGGTCGTCGCACGGTTGATGGGGATGCTCTTCCGCAAGATGCGCCAGCCCGCCGTGATTGGCGAGATGCTCGCCGGCATCGCGCTCGGACCGTCGCTGCTCGGTCAGCTACCCGGTGACCTGCCGGAGCGGCTGTTCCCACTCGACGTCCGACCCTACCTGCGGGT
The DNA here is from genome assembly GCA_046713755.1 of Mycobacteriales bacterium. Lineage (GTDB taxonomy): Bacteria > Actinomycetota > Actinomycetes > Mycobacteriales > SCTD01 > JAUYQP01. Next base: position 1,148 of record JBKKBU010000220.1, on the reverse strand, counting down.
GGTCGCGCAGATCGGCCTCATCATCTTCATGTTCATCGTTGGGCTCGAGCTCAACGTCGCCCTCATCAAGGGCAAGGAACGCGCAGCCGCGACCATCTCGCTCAGCTCGGTCATCCTGCCGTTCGGGATGGGGGTGGCGCTGGCCCTGTGGCTGCATCAAGACCACAGCCTGATCGACGGCGAGGAGACCGAGCTGCTGCCGTTCGCCCTCTTCATCGGCGCCTCGATGTCCATCACGGCCTTCCCAGTCCTTGCCCGCATCCTCACCGAACGCGGCATGTATCGCACCCAGATCGGCGCCCTGACCCTGGCCTGCGCGGCCGTCGACGACATCCTGGCCTGGAGCATCCTCGCGGTGGTCCTCGCGGTCGAAGCATCGACGGGGGCTCTGGGCCTGCCCCTCATCCTGCTCGAGTCGGCGGCCTTCGTGGCTGTCATGTTCCTGGTCGTGAAACCACAGCTGAAACGGCTGGTGGTGAGCTTCAACAAGGAAGGCCGCCTGTCGCCCAACGTCCTGGCCGTCGTTCTCGTCGGCTTCCTGACCAGCGCCTTCATCACCGACAAGATCGGCATCCACTCGATCTTCGGGGCGTTCGTCTTCGGCGTCGTGATGCCGCGGGAGCAGAGCGAGGCGCTGTTCCACGAGATCCTGGAGAAGCTCGAGCAGGTCAGTGTCCTCTTGCTGCTCCCCGTCTTCTTCATCGCCACCGGCCTCAACGTCGACATCGGTGCCCTGGGAGTGGCGGGCGGTCTCGAGCTGCTGGCCGTCCTGGGAGTGGCAATTGCCGGCAAGTTCATCGGGGCCGCTGGAGCCGCGCGCGCGCTTGGCATGCGAACCCGCAAGGCTGCGGCCATCGGTGTCCTCATGAACACCCGCGGCCTCACCGAGCTCGTCATCCTCAACATCGGGCTCAGCGTCGGCGTGCTCGATCGCAAGCTGTTCACGGTGTTCGTGCTCATGGCCATCATCACGACGGTCATGACCGAGCCACTGCTGCGGTTGGTCTACCCCGATCGCATGCTGGCCCGGGACATCGCCGAGGCCGAGCGAGCCGCCCTCGGGCTAGTCGACGCATACCGGGTGGTCGCGGTCGTGGGCCCACCCGCCGCCGGGGCCCCCGGCGGGCGCCGGCGCGGGGGCCGGCGGG
>JBKKBU010000219.1:0-2963 GCA_046713755.1 Mycobacteriales bacterium | reverse complement strand
GCCTGCTGGGTGCGCGCACCGCGGCAGATCGCCGCGTGGACCTGCGAGTCCGTCGCGGCAGCGCAGATGCAGACGTACACAGCCACCCTCCGAGTTAGGTAAAGGCAACCTAACTCGACAAGTCGGGAATGTCGACGTGACGTGTGCCTCACCTCACGAACCACGGCGTACGACGAGGCGGCGCGGGTTACCCTGAAACGCCTGCCGATCGGCAGGCGACGCCCTCGCGACCGCCGAGTCCTGCCCGCGTGGAGGCGTCGACCGCCGACCGGACCTCTCCCGTCCGGCCGACACCCGCGATTCCGGGCAGGAGCGGGGGAACCACGTTTCCTCGGGACGGCCCGGCTCCAGCGGGCGGTCCCTCGGGGTGAAGTCGGCTCGCGCCGGCCGGGCTACCGCGCCCGAACCCGACAGCTCACCTCGTAGGCGTGCGGTTGCCGAGGCCTCCATGATTCGTCGTGCCCTGCTCGTCCCTGCCCTGCTCGCCGGGCTGTCCCTCCCCGTCCTCACCCCCGCCGCACCCGCCCAGGCCGAGACCACCACGCTGGGCCAGCGCGCCGTGACCGAGGTCCAGAAGTACCGCGGCCGCTCCTACCTGTGGGGCGCGGCCGGTCCGACCCGCTTCGACTGCAGCGGTCTGACGATGTACGTCTTCAGCCGCCTCGGGAAGTCCCTGCCGCACAACAGCACCGCGCAGTCGACGGCCCGCAACGTGAAGATCATCCCCAACATGACCAAGCGGCCGGGCGACCTGATCTTCACCAAGCGCGACGGTCGGATCCGGCACGTCGGCATCTACGCCGGCGGCAGCGACATGTGGGCTTCGGTCCAGAGCGGCGACGTCGTGCGCAAGCAGTCGTTCCACGGCCGGGTGTACTCCGTGGGTCGAGTCTCCTGACGGCTACCGAAGGCCCGAGGGAGGCATGGCCGGGGTCACCACGGGGTAAGGGTGTCTGGTGACCGCCCGATGACCACAGCGCCCGAGACCGTCCTGCTGGGCGGCCGCTACGAACTGGGTCCCCTGCTCGGTCGCGGCGGCATGGCCGACGTGCACCTCGCGACCGACACGGTGCTCGGCCGTGACGTGGCCGCGAAGGTCTTCAAGCCGCATGTGGAGGACGTCGACCGGACGTCCTCCGAGGTCCGGCTGCTCGCCTCGCTGAACCACCCGGGCCTGGTGTCGCTCTACGACGCTGGTACGGCCGACGGTGGGTCGCCGTGGCTCGTCATGGAGCTCATCGACGGCCCGACCTTGGCAGCGTGCTGCGTCGACGGCTCGCTCGGTCCCGACCGCGTCGCCACGTTCGGGGCCGACCTGGCCGAGGCCCTGGCCCACTGCCATGAGCGCGGCGTCGTGCATCGGGACGTCAAGCCGGCCAACATCCTGATCACCAGCAGTGACCGCGCCAAGCTGACCGACTTCGGCATCGCTCGGCTCGTCGACGCGGCCCGCCACACCGCGACCGGCCTGACGGTCGGGACGGCGCCGTACTTCTCGCCCGAGCAGGTCCGCGGCACGGAGGTCGGCCCGCCATCGGACGTCTACTCGCTGGGCCTGGTCCTTCTCGAGTGCCTCACCGGCCGACGCGAGTACGCCGAGCAGAACGCCGTCGCCTGCGCGGTCGCCCGGCTGCACCGCTCCCCCGACGTCCCCCCGTCGCTGCCGGCCCCGTGGCCGGAGCTCTTGACCGCCATGACGGCGGACGAGCCAGCCGAGCGCCCGACGGCCGCAGAGGTCGCGACCATCCTGCGCGGGAGCATCCCGACGATGACGTTGGTGGCGAGCGACGACCCCGCGACCTCGGTCGACCACCCTGCCTCGGTGGACCAGACCTCGGTGCTCGATCCGTACCCCGCCGCTGCCGGCGAGGGCATCCCGTCTGACGCCGCCGCGCCCCCGGCGTCGACCGGCGAGCACCCTGGCTTGCCCGAGTGGGTCGGATCGGCCCGCCAGCACCTGGCCGGCGACCCGGCCGGCAAGATCATGGCGGTAGCGCTGATCATCTGCCTGCTCGCGGTCGCTGCTATCGCTGCTTTCTCCGCCACCGGCGGTGGCGGTGGCGCCGAAGGCACGCCGCTGGAGCGGCTCGAGCGATCGGTCGAGAAGTGAGAAACCGGCTGCTGACGGCCATCCTGCCGGCCATCGTCGTCATCACCGTCGCGACCGGCTGCGGGTCCGGCGACGACCTGTCCGACGGTGCGGCGACGGCCTTACAGGCTGACGTCGCGGCTGTCTCGGCAGCCGTACGCGCCTCCGACCCCGCCAAGGCGCGCACCGCGCTCACCGCCTTGCGCGAGGAAGTGTCGAAGCAGCTCGCAGCCGGCGCGATCTCCGGTGACCGTGCCCGCGAGATCCTCACCGCGGCCGGCGACGTCGCCGCCGACCTGCCGGCACCCAAGCCCACTGCCTACCGCTCACCGACCCCGAAGCCGATCGTCCAGGCGCCGGCCCCCGAGAGCGAGCGCGATCGGGGCAAGGGCAAGGGCAACGGCGAGAGCGACAAGGACGACGACTGACGAGCACTCGGACGGCCGACATCCACCTCGCTCGGTTCGCCCGGTCGCATTGCCCGGTTGAGCGCGACCGGCGGGCGGCATAGCGCAGGTGGATGTCGAGCGTCCGGCCCAGACGGCCGACCGGCCAGATCCGATGGTCTGGATCTGGCCGGAAGGATGGTGCTTTTGTGCGCGAGGGGGGAGTTGAACCACTCGCCGCAGGCCCAGACGGCACCACGGTAACCCGATTTGAGCGGGCGTTCGCGATCTGGTGCGCGTTCGAGGGAACAGCACGCAACGTCGTTATGCACCAAGGCATAACGGATGATCTTGATGCCGCGGCCCGAGCCGGCCCAGCCGGCGGCCAACATGGGGGGTTGTCTGGCGCGGTGTCCTGACCCACCGCCTTAGTCGACGCGAAGCAAGTCAAGGCTGCAAGCGGCGCTCTGGCTTCCCAAGCCCAGTTC
>JBKKBU010000218.1:0-2839 GCA_046713755.1 Mycobacteriales bacterium | reverse complement strand
GTGGCCGGCCGTCCAGGCGTCGAGCGCATCGGGTGCCAGGGCCAGGGCCACCAGGGCAGCCGCCCCGGCGATCACCCCGTCGAGGATCACCGGGATGCGCGCAGCCGCCGCACCGAGGACGAAGCCTGCGATCGCCGCGTGCTCCAGCCCGCCGACAGCAGCGAGGACGCCGATGGGGTCGGCGGGGTCGGGCCGGTGCAGAGCCAGCGCCCGGCGTACGACGTCGGTCTTGACCGCGAGCGTCGCGTCGTCGATGCCGGTGCCGCGCCCCCTCACCACGTCGGGGTCCGCACCGGTGAACGCGGCGATGAGCGCTGCCGACGCGGTGGTGTTGGCGATGCCCATGTCGCCGGTCAGCAGGATGCGGTTGCCCGCGGCGACCAGGTCGCGAGCCACCTCGATGCCGACCTCGAGCGCCTGGACGGCCTCCTCGCGGGTCATCGCCGGCTCGACGGTCATGTCACGGGTGCCGGCCCGGACCTTGCGGGGAAGCAGTCCCGGGACCACATCCAGGGTGCCGGCGACGCCGACGTCAACCACCACCACCTCAGCGCCAACCTGCGTCGCGAAGGCGTTGACCGCAGCGCCACCGGCGAGGAAGTTGCCGACCATCTGGAGGGTGACCTCCTGGGGCCACGGCGTGACCCCTTGGGCATGGACCCCGTGATCGGCGGCGAAGACCGCGACCACGGCCGGGCTGGGGTGGGGCGGCGGACACTCACCGGCAAGGCCGGCCAACCGGATGCTGATCTCCTCGAGGGCACCGAGCGCCCCACGCGGCTTGGTGAGCCGGTCCTGGCGCTCCCGGGCCTCCTGCACGACGACGGGGTCCGCCGGCCGGATGGTGGCGATGACCGTTTCGAGCAGTCCCACGACGTCCTCTCCCGGCAGCGCGCGCTGCCCCCAGGTCTCTGCGTGCACGGCCCAGGACAGCGGCCGGCGTCGGGACCAGCCTGCCAGCACCAGCTCAGGCTCTGCAGGGAAGGCCTCGACGTGCCCGACGCAGAGGTAGGCGACGATCTCCACGTGGTCTGGCAGGCCGAGCAGTCCAGCCAGCGCGCGCTCGTCGAAGAAGCTCACCCAACCGACCCCGAGGCCCTCCGCCCGAGCGGCCAGCCACAGGTTCTGCACCGCGAGCGCGGTGGAGTACGCCGCCATCTGCGGCTGGGTGTACCGCCCCAGCGTGTGCCGCCCACCCCGGGTGGGGTCGCAGGTCACGACCACGTTGACCGGCGTGTCGAGGATCGCCTCGGTCTTGATGCCGAGCAGCTGCTCACGGCGGGCGCTCGGCAACGAGGCGGCATAGCGCTCGCGCTGCTCAGCAGCCAACCGCTGCACCCCGGCCCGGGTCGACTCCGACCGCAGGACCAGGAAGTCCCACGGCTGGGAGTGGCCCACACTGCCCGCGGTGTGCGCCGCAGCGAGGACCCGCGTCAGCGCCCCGTCGTCGACGGGTTCAGCCGTGAAGCCGGTCCGGACGTCCCTTCGCGAATGGATGACCTCGTAGAAGTCGCTGAGCGTCACTCGGGAAGTGCACCGCCGTGACGGCTGATCGCGTCGTGCACAGCGGACCGGAAGGTCGCCGTCGGGGTGTCGCCGATGTTGGCCACCCGGGTGCCTTCGTACGGCAGGTGCGTCAGCTCGACACCCGGCAGCACCCCGACGAGGCGCTTGATGTCAGGCAGGGCCACGTCGCAGACGACGACCTCGTCAGGGGCGCTGTCGGTGCACATCAGTCCACGGCCGGCTCGGTCGAGGTGACGGCCCGCTCCAGCTCGACCACCGGGAGGTAGACCCGCGCGCCCTCGTCGAGGAACTCCGCGGACTTCTCGGCCATGCCGGCCGCGAGGGCGGCCTCGTCGGACAGGCCCTTGGCCTCGGCGTACTTGCGGACGTCCTGGCTGATCTTCATCGAGCAGAAGTGCGGGCCGCACATGGAGCAGAAGTGCGCGGTCTTCGCAGCCCCGGCCGGCAGCGTCTCGTCGTGGAAGTCACGGGCGGTCGTCGGGTCCAGCGAGAGGTTGAACTGGTCCTCCCAGCGGAACTCGAAACGGGCGTCCGACAACGCGTCGTCCCAGGCCTGTGCACCCGGATGTCCCTTGGCGAGATCGGCCGCGTGGGCGGCGATCTTGTAGGTGATGACACCGTCCTTGACGTCGTCACGGTCTGGCAGGCCGAGGTGCTCCTTGGGCGTGACGTAGCAGAGCATTGCCGTGCCGTACCAGCCGATCATCGCGGCGCCGATGGCGCTGGTGATGTGGTCGTAGCCCGGTGCGATGTCGGTCGTCAGCGGCCCGAGCGTGTAGAACGGCGCCTCGTGGCAGACCTCCAGCTGGAGGTCCATGTTCTCTTTGATCTTGTTCATGGGGACGTGGCCGGGGCCTTCCACCATGACCTGGACGTCGTACTCCCAGGCCACCTTCGTGAGCTCCCCGAGGGTGCGGAGCTCGGCGAACTGCGCCTCGTCGTTGGCGTCCGCGATGCAGCCCGGCCGTAGGCCGTCACCGAGGGAGAACGTCACGTCGTACTCCGCCATGAGCTCGCAGATATCGCGGAAGTGCGTGTAGAGGAAGCTCTCCTCGTGGTGCGCCAGGCACCAGGCGGCCATGATCGAGCCGCCGCGACTGACGATGCCGGTCTTGCGGGTCGCCGCCATCGGGACGTAGCGCAGCAGCACGCCCGCGTGCACGGTGATGTAGTCGACACCCTGCTCGAACTGCTCGACGAGGGTGTCGCGGTAGACCTCCCAGGTGAGGTCCTCGGCCTTGCCGTTGACCTTCTCGAGGGCCTGGTAGATCGGGACGGTGCCGATCGGGACCGCGCTGTTGCGGATGATCCA
>JBKKBU010000217.1:0-2676 GCA_046713755.1 Mycobacteriales bacterium | reverse complement strand
GACCCCGACCGGGCAGACCCCGACAGGCAAGACCCCGACCGGCACGACCCCCACGCGCAAGACCCCGACCGGCACGACGGCGCCGGCGCCGGCCGGTGAGACCCCGCTCGGTCCCGACAGCAAGATCGGGATCGACGACAAGGCCAAGACGATCCGGATCGCCCTGCACGGCCCGCTGACCGGCGCCGGCGTGCCCCAGGACTCCTTCAAGTCCGGCACCCCGAAGTACTGGGAGAACGGCGGCAAGCCGCGCCTGATCAAGGGCTACCGGGTCATCGCCCAGGCCTTCGACGACAAGTACCAGCCGGGCCCGGCGGTCAAGGCGTGCAACGCCAAGGCCAAGACCGAGTTCCTCATCGTCGGCGGAGCCGGCACCGACCAGATCCAGGCCTGCGCCCGCTCCTCGGTGCTGGCCCGCGGCAACGTGCCGTACCTGTCCGCAGGCGTGACCGAGAACGGCCTGGGCGGGCTGAAGAACTACTTCGCCACCTCGCTGACCTACCCGAAGCAGGCCCGCCTGGTCGTGCAGATGGCCAAGAACGGCGGCTACCTCGCGCCCAAGAACGGCAAGGGCTGGGCCATCGTCATCTCCAACACCCCCAACTTCCTCGACGCCGAGCAGGCGATCCTGGGCGAGCTGCAGAAGGCGGGTCAGAAGGCGACCGTCATCCGCACCCCGAAGAGCGGCGCGGACTCCACGACCGTGGCCAACCGGCTGCGCGAGGGCGGCTTCGAGAACGTCTACTTCCTCGGACAGCCGCTGTTCTTCATCGAGCTGGTCGGCAAGGTCGGCTGCCCGGCGTACTGCCCGCAGTGGGCCGGCGTCGGCGTCTCGATGGGCGTCAACTCCGTGCACAACCTGGCCTGCAACGGCTCCCGCGGCGGCTACAAGGGCGAGTTCCTCTCCCCGTACCCCGGTCTGGACATGGCCGCGAAGCTGGCCCCGGGCGTGCAGTTCAAGGACGACATCGAGTTCTCGATCTACGGCTCGAGCCAGATCCTGGAGCAGATGCTGCAGGCGGTGCCCGGTCCGAGCTTCACCCGCGAGTCCTTCATCGCCTCGGTGCAGGGCAAGACCTTCAAGGGCGGCATCTTCCCGAACCTGACCTTCACCAACGGCCGCTTCGGTGGGACCGGCGCGTACGCCTTGAAGAGCGACTGCGGCAAGGTGTACAAGACGAACGGCTTCTACAAGTAGCCCGTCCCGACCGCCTCACCGCACCCGCCGCTCCTTCCTGAGCGGCGGGTGCGGTGCGACACAGTAGGTTTCCCCCGGCCACCCGCCGGGCCGAAGCAGGGAGAGGCATGAGCACGTGATGACGCCGCTGGCGTTCGAGTTCGGCAGCCGGGTCGTGACACCGGTCGTGTCCGGAGCCATCAACGGAGCCGTGTACGGCCTGCTCGGGCTGGGGATCGTGCTGCTCTACAAGGGCAACCGGATCTTCAACTTCGCCCAGGCCGAGTTCGGCGCCGTCGCGGCCTTCGGCTGCTACGCCGGGGGCACCGGCTTCGGCTTCGTGCCCAAGGTGCCCTACCCGGTCGCGGCGATCTTCGGCGTGACGATCGCGATCGGCGTCGCGCTGCTCACCGAGCGCCTGGTCATCCGCCCGCTGTTCAGCCAGCCCAAGGTCACCCTCGTGGTGGCGACCGCCGGCACGGCGCTGCTGATCATCGCGATCACCGGCTTCCTGTTCGGGGCCGAGGGGGTCACGCTGGACCCGGTGCTGCAGGGCGACGCGTTCACCAGCGGCGGCCTGCTGGTCACCAAGCAGGGCCTGGTCATCGTCGCCGTGCTCATCGTGCTGGCCCTGGCCTCGGCGCTGTTCTTCAGCCGGACCCGTACCGGCACCGCCATCCTGGCCGTGTCGATGGAACCGACCGCCACGAGCCTGGTGGGCATCAGCGTGAACCGGATCTCGGCGCTGACCTGGGGCTTCGCGGGACTGCTCGGCGGGGTCGCGGGCATCCTGTTCGCGGGCAGCAGCGGCGTGCTCGGCCCGGGCGTGCTGACGTTCGTGGCCCTGATCCCGGCCTTCACCGCGGCGGGGTTCGGCGGCATCACCAGCCTGCCCGGCGCGTTCCTCGGCGGCGTGGTGATCGGCATCGTGCAGGCCGTCGGAGCCCGCAACATCCCCGAGTCCGTGGTCCCGTCGGCCAACCAGGTCGTCGTCTTCCTGATCCTGCTTACCGTCCTGCTCGTCCGTCCCGCCGGCCTGCTCGGCAAGGAGACCTGATGACCCTCACGGCGCCCGCCCCCCAGGCCGCCACCGCCCCAGAGCCCGCGTCGTCGCACGGGACCGGCCGCGACTTCGGTCCGGTCCGCTGGGTGCCGCGCGGCCTGGTCTACCTGGCCCTGGCGTTCTGGCTGCTGGTCCTGATCCCGCGGTCGGAGGTGTACGCGCCGTTCGCCGCGGACGCGGTCATCTTCGCGATCGTGGCCCTGTCGCTCAACATCATCATCGGCTACACCGGCCAGCTCTCGCTCGGCCACCAGGGCTTCTTCGGCATCGGGGCGTTCGCCGCGGCGTACTCCCTGACCGTGCGCGGCGTGCCCTTCGCCGCGACCTTCCTGGTCGCGATCCTCGCCTCGGCGGCCTTCGCCCTGCTGCTCGGCGTCGCCGCGCTGCGGATCACCGGGCTCTACCTCGCGCTGATCACCCTGGTCTTCGGGCTCAC
>JBKKBU010000216.1:0-14785 GCA_046713755.1 Mycobacteriales bacterium | reverse complement strand
TCGACCGGGTCACCGGTGCCGAGCACACCCCGCTACGCACCCTGCCCGGCGGCCACCGCTTCCACATCCACGACTCCCTGCTGTCGGAGTACGCCGCCCTCGGCTTCGAGTACGGCTACTCGGTCGCACGCCCGGAGGCGCTCGTGATGTGGGAGGCGCAGTTCGGCGACTTCGTCAACGGCGCCATGACCGTCATCGACGAGTTCATCTCCTCAGGTGAGGCCAAGTGGGGCCAGCGCTCCGGCGTCGCCATGCTGCTGCCGCACGGCTACGAGGGGCAGGGACCCGACCACTCGTCAACCCGCATCGAGCGCTTCCTGCAGCTGTGCGCTGAGGACAACATGACGGTTGCCTATCCGTCATCCCCCGCCCAGCACTTCCACCTGCTGCGCGCCCAGGCGATGTCCGGCATCAACCGTCCGCTCGTCGTCGTGACGCCCAAGTCGATGCTGCGCCTCAAGGCCGCTGTGTCAGCCCCGGCCGACTTCACGACCGGTCGCTTCCAGCCCGTGATGGCTGACCCCGAGGCGCTCGACCCGGCGGCCGTCACGCGCGTCGTGCTCTGCTCGGGCAAGGTCTTCTACGACCTTGCGGCGGCGCGTCGCAAGAGCGAGGACAAGACAGTCGCGCTGCTGCGTGTCGAGCAGCTCTACCCGTTGCCCGGCGACGAGATCGCCGACGCACTCGCGGCCTATCCGGCGGCGACCGACCTCGTCTGGACCCAGGAGGAGCCAGCCAACATGGGCGGCTGGCAGTTCATGGCCCTCAACCTGCCCGAGGAGCTACCCGAGGGCACCCCGCAGCTGCGCCGGATCTCCCGCCGGGCCTCCGCCTCCCCTGCGGCCGGCTCGTCGAAGGTCCATGAGGCGGAGCAGCTCGCCTTGGTCACCGCCGTCTTCGCGCGCTAGCGGTGTACTTCACCGACCGCGGACTCGAGGAGCTCGCGCAGCGTCGCGGCGACGAAGAGGTCACGTTGGCCTGGCTCGCCGAGCGGATGCGCGAGTTCGTCGACCTGCACCCCGAGTTCGAGGTGCCGGTCGAGCGGATCGCCACCTGGCTGGCCCGCCTCGACGACGAGGACTAGCTGCAGCTAGCGGTCGGCGAACCTGCCGAAGCGCGGGTGCAGCTCCCGCCGGTTGCCGCTGCCGCGCAGCCCCCACACCAGCGCCGCGCCGACGACGAAGCCGATCACATGGGCGAGGTACGCCACCCCTGTCGACTCGGTCAGCCCGGCGCCGCGCGTGTAGAGGTACTGCAGGACGAACCAGCTACCGAGCACCAGCCAGGCCGGCAGCCGGACCGGCAGGAAGAAGAAGAACGTGAGCAGCGACCAGATCCGGGCCCTCGGGAACAGGACCAGGTAGGCGCCAAGCACGCCGGCGATCGCTCCGGAGGCACCGACCAGCGGCGCGTCCGACCCGCTGTCGGCGAGCGAGAAGCCGTACGTCGCTGCGTAGCCGCAGAGCAGGTAGAAGCCGAGGTAGCGCAGCCGCCCTAGCCGGTCCTCCACGTTGTTGCCGAACACGTAGAGGAACAGCAGGTTGCCGAGCAGGTGGAGCCATCCGCCGTGCAGGAACATCGCCGTCAGGACGGACAGGAACGGTGACTTGTCGTAGGGCGGTGGCGACTGCGCCAGGCAGCCGACGCGGTCGCCCTCCTTCCCCACTTGCCCCGTCGCCGCCGACTCGGGCGCGTCGCCGCCGATGACCTGCTCGGGAACGGCCGCCCAGTGATCGAGGTAGGCGACGATCGCGCACTGCCGTGAGGGGCTGGCGTCGCCGAGCAGCGGTGAAAGCGCGAGTGGGCTCAGCACGAACACCACAATGTTCACGATCAGCAGCACGTAGGTGACGATCGGGGTCCGATGGACCGGATTCACGTCATGGACGGGCAGCACCACGGCGGACTCCTACGCGGTCAGGACGAGCTTGCCGAACACGTCCCCGCTCGCCAGCCGCTCAAAAGCACTGCGCGCATCGGACAGCTCGAAGACCTGGTCGACGAGCGGCCGGACACCGGTCGCCTCGCAGAACGCCAGCAGGTCGCGCAGCTCCGCCAACGTCCCCATCGTCGAGCCGATCACCCGCAGCTGCAGGAAGAACAGCCGGTTCAGGTCAGCCGACGGGTCCGGGCCGGACGTGGCCCCCGACACGACCAGCGTGCCACCAGGGCGCAGCGCCCGCATGGAGTGCGACCAGGTCGCCTTGCCGACCGTCTCGATGACGGCGTCGACCTTGCCGGGCAGTCGGGCGCCGCTCTCGAAGGCCTCGTGGGCGCCGAGCTCGACCGCCCGCGCTCGCTTGGCCTCGTCACGACTGGTGGCCCACACGACGAAACCGGCCGCGCGGGCAATCGCGATGGCGGCCGTCGCGACGCCACCGCCGGCGCCCTGCACGAGGACGGTCTGACCGGGCCGCAAGCTTGCGTTGGTGAACAGCATCCGATAGGCCGTCAGCCAGGCCGTCGGCAGGCAGGCGGCCTGCTCGAAGGTCAGCCCGGCCGGCTTGGGCAGCACGTTGCGCCGAGGGACGACTACCTGCTCAGCCAGGGTGCCCTGATGCACCTCGGACAGGATCGACCGCTTCGGGTCGAGGGTCTCATCGCCGCCCCAGTCCGGATCCCCGACGAGTGCGTGAACCACGACCTCGCGGCCGTCGTCGGTGACCCCGGCTGCGTCGCAGCCGAGCACCATCGGCAGCCGCTCAGGCGGGAGGCCGACTCCCTTGAGCGACCACAGGTCGTGGTGGTTCAGCGAGGCGGCCCGGACGTGCACCCGCTCCCAGCCCGAAGGCACCTCAGGATCAGGAACCTGCGCGACGGCCAGGCCGGCGAGCGGGTTGTCGGCGGACTGGGCGACACAGGAGACGGCTAGCACGACAGGGACAGTACGACGCCGGCGTACGCGCTCTAGCGGCGAGCCACCCCGGCGGCGCGGGCCGCCGCGGCGACGGCCTGCGCGACGGCGGGAGCCACGCGGGGATCGAAGACCGACGGGATCACGCAGTCCTCGGACAAGTCGTCACCGACGACCGCGGCCAGGGCCTCCGAAGCGGCCAGCTTCATCGACTCGGTGACCGCAGTCGCCCGGACCGCCATGGCTCCCTTGAAGACACCGGGGAAGGCCAGCACGTTGTTGATCTGATTGGGGAAGTCGCTGCGGCCGGTGGCGACGACGCGCGCGCCCGCGGCATGCGCGACATCCGGAAGCACCTCGGGTGTCGGGTTGGCCATGGCGAACACGAAGGAGTCCTTGGCCATCGATGCGACCGCCTCCGGTGCGACGGTGCCGCCCGACAGCCCGATGAGGACGTTGGCCCCGCGCAGCGCGTCCTCGAAGGAACCGGTCAGTCCAGCCCGGTTGGAGTGCTCCGCCATCTCGCGCTTGGAGTCGTTGAGGTCGGCGCGGCCGACATGCAGGATGCCCTTGCTGTCGGCCACAGCGAGATCGCCGATGCCGGCTTCCAGGATCATCCGGGACACCGCCACACCAGCGGCGCCGGCGCCGGACACCACCACCCGCAGGTCGGACAGCGGTCGGCCCGTGAGCTTGGCTGCGTTGCGCAGGGCCGCCAGCGTCACGATGGCGGTGCCGTGCTGGTCGTCGTGGAACACCGGGATGTCGAGCCGCTCCTGGACCCGCCGCTCGACCTCGAAGCAGCGCGGCGCGCTGATGTCCTCGAGGTTGATCCCGCCGAAGGCCGGAGCCAGCCGGACGATGGTCTCGACGAGCTCGTCAAGGTCGGTGACCGCGAGGCAGATCGGCACGGCGTCGATCCCACCGAAGTGCTTGAAGAGCAGCGCTTTCCCCTCCATCACCGGCAGTGCTGCCTCTGGGCCGATGTCGCCGAGCCCGAGCACGGCGGTGCCGTCGGTGACGACGGCCACCGTCCGCGACTTCCAGGTGTAGTCGTAGGCGAGCGAGACGTCCTCGGCGATGGCGGTGCAGACCTTCGCGACGCCGGGCGTGTAGGCCAGCGACAGGTCCTCGCGCGATTCGAGCGGGACGGTCAGGGTCACCTCGATCTTGCCGCCGCGATGGAGGGCGAAGACCGGATCGGCGTCACGGGCGGACACGGGGGTGGGCGGGCTGTCCTGGGTCGGCACGGACAGGGCCTCCAGCTGTGCGGTCACGGGGAAGTGCTCCCAGGGGATCGGTGTGGTCGGCGGACGTGCGACGGCGGGTGCGGCACGAGCCGGTCGGCTCCGCTCGCCATCGTCCGGGGATCACCCGAGGCGGGTCGTATCGTCCCACATCGCACCGAGGGGCGCCCTCGCTAGGGTCATCGCGTGCAGGTCGTTGAGCTCAAGGTCCCCGGGTCGTTCGCCTTCACCCCGAAGCAGTGGCCGGACCCTCGAGGTGTCTTCCTCGAGTGGTTCAAGGCGCCGGTCTTCGAGCAGGCGGTAGGGCACGCCTTCACGGTCAAGCAGGCCAACCACTCGGTGAGCCAGCGCGGCAGCCTGCGCGGGGTGCACTTCGCGGATGTGCCGCCCGGCCAGGCGAAGTACGTCTACTGCACCCGCGGGGCGGTCCTCGACGTGGTCATCGACATCCGGGTGGGCTCCCCCACCTTCGGGGCGGTCGACAGCGTCCGCCTCGACGACGTGGACCGGCGCGCCATCTACCTGCCCGAGGGGATGGGCCACGCGTTCCTCGCACTCACCGACGACGCCAACGTGACCTACCTGTGCAGCGAGCCCTACCACCCGACCGGCGAGCACGGCATCCACCCGCTCGACCCCGAGCTGGCCCTCCCCTGGCCCGCCGACGTCGAGCACCTGCTGTCTGACAAGGACGCCGCCGCCCCGACCCTCGCCGAGGCCCTCGCGTCCGGCCTGCTCCCGTCGTACGACGACTGCCAACGCTTCTACGACGGCCTGCGCGGGTGAGATCCGCCGCCGCGCTGGTGCTGCTCGCGGCGGCGGCATGCGGCGGCGGGGGCGGGGGCGCTCAGGTTGCCACCAGCGATACCCCGCGGACGGTGCTGCAGATCAGGAGCTCCACGGACGGCAAGGTCCTCCGGCAGATCGAGCTGGCGGCGAGAGCTGGCGCGACCGAGCCAGTGCTGGCCGGTGACGTCGTCCTCGTGACGACGCGCGAAGGGCTGCTGGCCGTCGATCTCGACACCGGCCAGCGCCGCTGGACTCAGCCGCGCGCGCAGCTCCCGGCCGCGATCGTGGGCGACGTCGTGGTGATCAACACGGTAGGCAGCCTGACGGCGCGGCGGACTGACGGGACGGTCCTGTGGGAACGGCCCACCGGCGCGAAGCTGGTGCAGGCCTGGGAGGGCCAGGGCGTGCTGCTCCTCGACGACGGCAGCCCACCCGGCGGCTCCTGCGGCACGCAGGCGACCCCCTGTGTGCCACGGCCCGCCGCCCGCCGCGGCACGGTCGCTCTCCTCGACCCGCAGACGGGCAAGGCTCGCTGGACGACGCCGCTGGACTGCCGCCCCGAGCCGAACAGCAGCGCAGTCTCGGCCACGCACGCACTGGTGGGGTGCGGCGCGGACGACGGCAGCAGCCGACTGACCGCCCTCGCGCTCGCCGACGGCAAGATCGCCTGGACCTGGTCCGCAGCGACGGCCCTGGAGTCCGTGGTCGCTTCGGGCGGCATCCCGGCCGTGACGGTGGCCGACGAGGCTCGTGGTCTGGACCCAGCAACCGGCCGCGAGAGGTGGCGGGCCGGCACCGGCAGCTTCCCGATCAGGGGGGCACCCCTGCTCGACAGCGACGGGCGAGTCGGCTTCCTGCGCGACCCCGCGACCGGCACCCGGAGCAAGGGTGACGTCGCGTTCTCCTACGGCCTGGCCACCCACGCAGGCGTGCTGCTCGGCGCCGATCCCACGACCCTGCGAGTGGTCCGGGCCGACGACGGCCGGGCGGTGTGGAGCAGCGCGCTCGTGACCGGTGTCCGACCCATCACCTTCCTCGACGCTGACGCCGACCACGTCGTGAGCATCACGTCGGTGGGCCAGGAGGAGTACCGCGACTGACCGATGAGTGCGGCGATCCGGAGTCGTCGTACTGTCCGAGAAGGAGGTGGCGCCATGCCAGGAGTCAGGGTGCTTGTCGGGACGCGCAAGGGAGCGTTCGTGCTCACCAGCGACGCCGGGCGGCGGGACTGGCAGGTGAGCGGCCCGCACTTCGCCGGGTGGGAGATCTACCACCTCAAGGGCTCCCCGGTGGATCCCGACCGGATCTGGGCGTCGCAGTCAGGCGACTGGTTCGGCCAGCAGATCCAGCGCTCGCTCGACGGCGGCCTGACCTGGGACGCGGTCGGCAACGACTTCTCCTACGACGGCGAGGCCGGCACGCATCAGCACTACGACGGGACACTGAAGCCCTGGGAGTTCAAGCGGGTCTGGCACCTCGAACCGGCACTCACCGACGTCGACACCGTCTACGCCGGCGTCGAGGACGCGGCGCTGTTCAAGACCACCGATGGCGGTACGACCTGGACCGAGCTGGCCGGGCTCCGGCAGCACGGGAGCGGCCCGCAGTGGCAGCCGGGTGCTGGTGGCCTGTGCCTGCACACGATCCTGCTCCACCCCACCGACGAGCAGCGCATCATCACGGCGATCAGCGCTGCCGGTGCGTTCCGCAGCGATGACGGCGGCGCCTCGTGGTTGCCGATCAACAAGGGCCTGCTGTCCGGCGAGATCCCGCAGCAGGAGGCCGAGGTCGGCCACTGCGTCCACAAGATCGCGATGCACCCGGACCGCCCGGACACGCTGTTCATGCAGAAGCACTGGGACGTCATGCGCAGCGACGACGCCGGTGGGTCGTGGCGGGAGATCAGCGGCGACCTGCCGACCGACTTCGGCTTCGCCATCGACGTGCACGCCCACGAGCCGGAGACGGTCTTCGTCGTACCGATCACCAGCGACTACCTGCACGTCGTCCACGAAGGCAAGCTGCGGGTCTACCGCAGCCGCACCGGTGGCGACGAGTGGGAGCCGCTGACGAAGGGGCTCCCCCAGGAGAACTGCTACGTCAACGTGCTGCGCGATGCGATGGCCGTCGACCGGCTCGCCGAGTGCGGGATCTACTTCGGGACCAGCGGCGGTCAGGTCTACTGCTCGCCCGACGGCGGGGACAGCTGGGAGGCGATCGTGCGCGACCTGCCGGCCGTGCTGTCGGTGGAGGTGCAGACGCTCCCGTGACCAGGGTCGTGCTGCCCTACCACCTGCGCTCGCTCGCCAAGGTCGATGGCGAGGTGACCGTCGAGGGCTCGACCGTGGCCGAGGTGCTCACGGCGCTCGAGGCGGCGTACCCCGCACTGCGCGGCACGATCCGCGACCCGTCAACCGGGACGCGGCGGGCCTTCGTGCGGATCTTCGCCTGCGAGGAGGACATCTCACACACGTCCGTCGATGCACCGCTGCCGGCTCCGGTGCTCGAGGGCCGGGAGCCCGTCCTGGTCGTCGGTGCCATGTCGGGAGGCTGACAACTGCACCCGAGCTGCTCCACCCGAGTTACGCCAGCCGAGCTACTCCACCCGACGCGGTGGCCACGGCCGGTAACGCCACTCGACGACGCCTTCGACGTCCCCGACGCCACTGGTCATCCCGTGCCCCTCGACTGCCGGGTTCTCGGACGCCAACCGCCAGCCACCGTCGACGGCCTCGACGGCGCGCTTCACGACCAGCACGTCGGGCAGCTCGCGGAACCGGGCCATGACCACGTCACCGGCCCGGACCCGGCCGCGCCGCCGCACCAGGATGCTGTCGCCCTCGGCGAGCACGGGCAGCATCGATGGGCCGGAGACGACCGCCCGGAGCCACCGGGCCTTGGAGTAGCGCACCTCAGTAGTGTCGGGGACAGCCGACGAAAGGACCCCTCTCATGCGCTTGTTCCCCAAGCTGGTCGTCTCTGCCCACTGCGACGTGCCGTGCGGCATCTACGACCCGAGCACCGCCCAGATCGCCGCCAAGACGGTCAAGGCCATGTACGACAAGTACGCCGCCGTCACCGGTGACGACGACAAGGCCCTCAACTCCAAGACCCGCATGGTCCTGGTGAAGGAGGAGCACGCCCAGAAGGTCAAGGACGAGCTGCTCATCCTCTGGACCGACTACTTCAAGCCCCCCCACGAGGAGGCCCACCCGGGTCTGGGCGAGAAGATCAAGGCCGCGTGCAACACCGCCTCCAAGGCCAAGCAGGAGTTCGACGCCGCGCACGCCGACACGCTGATCACCCAGGTCGACGAGATCGCGGAGATCTTCTGGGCGACCAAGAAGGCCTAGCAACCACCAGAGTTCGTACGACGGCCCAGCGCCCGGATGGTGCTGGGCCGTCGTGCTGCTGGGCTGTCGTGTTGCATGACCGCCATGGGTGAGCTGCTGCTGGTGCGTCACGGCGAGACCGAGTGGTCGCGTACGCACCGCCACACCGGCCGTACGGACCTGCCGTTGACGCAACACGGCGAGGCGCAGGCCCGCTCACTGGCCGACCGCCTGGCCGGCGTACCCGTGGCCTTCACGTCGCCGTTGCAGCGGGCCCGGCGGACCGCCGAGTTGGCCGGCTTCCCGGCCGCGGTCGTCGATGAAGACCTGATCGAGTGGGACAACGGCGACTACGAGTCACGCACCACCGCCGACATCCGCACCGAGCGGCCCGGCTGGTGGATCTGGACCGATCCACCGCCCGGCGGGGAGTCCGCCGCAGATGTCGAGGTCCGCTGCGGGCGCACGCTGCAGCACGTCGCCCCCTTGCTGGAGCAGTCCGACGTCATCCTGTTCGGGCACGGCCACTCCCTGCGGGCCCTGGCCGGCGTGTGGGTCGGCTGGGGTGCGGCCGGCGGCGCCGCTTTCACCTTGGATGCCGGAGGCATCTGCGTCCTCGGGACCTACCGCGACCACCGGGTCGTGATGAGGTGGAACGACATCAGCGCCCACCCCCTGGAGTCCACGTGAGCATCCGCCCCGCGACCCCGGCGGATGTGCCCGTGCTGCTCCAGCTCGTCCGGGAGCTGGCGGTCTACGAGCGCGAACCGGACGCCGTCGAGGCCACCGAGGAGATGCTGCACGCCGCGCTGTTCGGCTCCGAGCACCCCGTCGCCCACGCCCATGTCGCATCACTCGACGGCGAGGTGGTCGGCTTCGCGCTCTGGTACGTCACCTACTCAACGTGGAAGGGCCTACCGGGCCTGTGGCTCGAGGACCTGTTCGTCCGGCCGTCAGCCCGCGGTACCGGGCTCGGCCGCGCGCTGCTTACCACCCTGGCCGGCGTGTGCGTGGAACGCGGCTACGCCCGGTTCGAGTGGTGGGTGCTGAACTGGAACACCCCGGCGCACGGCTTCTACGACAGCGTCGGTGCTCGCCCGGAGTCCGAGTGGACGACCTGGCGAATCGACGGCGACGCCCTGGAAGCCCTGGCCCTCGGCCGTTGACGGTTGCCCGCTCACCACGCCCCGGCCTGACCCGGTCTGTCCGGGCTTGGTTCACGAGTTGCTGAAGGAAACGCGGCAGGCTGCCGACAACTCTCCTGTCAGCCACCCGCGCGAGGGAGCAGCCGTGAAGCAGGTTCAGATCACCCGCACCCGCAGCCGCCGCGCCCCTGGGCCCGCCGACCTCGACACCCGCACCCCGAGCGGCCGCGTCCTCCCGTTCTGATCGGCCGATTCGCCTCGGGCCGCCGCCACCGATCCCTGGCCGCTCTTAGGCGAGGCAGTAGTCGTGGGGGTTGATCGGGGGGTCGGTCTCGTCGGCGGGGGTCCAGGGGATCCACAGGTGTGGGTCGTCCAGGGGTTGGCCCCAGGTGTTGTCGTGCCAGGGGTCTTCGGCGAGGCGGGCTTGCCGGTCGGGGTCGGGGTCGGGGCTTTCGATCTCTTCGGGCATGCGGTTCATGTAGGCGTCGATGTCGGGGTCGTCGTAGGTCAGCCAGCTGTCGGGTTCGTCGTCGTCGGGCATCGGCGCGAGCAGCGGTAGTGGCCGCTCGATAGCCGGTGCTGGCTGGTGTTGCGCGGTGGTGGTGAAGGTCCGGCCGGTGGGGCTGGTCCACCTCACGCTGCCGCCCGGGTGCCGGGTCTTGGTCCAGCCGGTCTGCTTGGTGCGGTGGTGGTGGCGGCATAGCGGCCCGAGGTTGCACGGGCAGGTCGGGCCGTGCGGCCAGGCCAGGTCGTGGTCGTGGTCGCAGCGCACCGCGGGGACGTGACAGCCGGGCCATTCGCAGTACGGCGCGCGGACGTCGAGATAGCGGCGCATCCCAGCCGGCACCCGGTACGGCCCCGGGCCGTCTGCATGATCGCCCGGGTCCGGGCAGGGCTCCGCCCCGCTGTCGGTGGGAGCTCCGGTGTCGATGACCGGGTGGGTGGCCGGGTGGGTGGCCGGGTCGGTGGCGGGTCTGGGTTGCGGTAGCTGTGTCGGTGGGGCATGACCGCCGGGCCAGTGCGGTGGTGGTGGTGTGGGCGGTGGTGGGGCCGCGAGCATGTCGAGCAGGGCCTGGCGGACGGCGATCGGGTCGCGGCCGGGCCGGACGGGTGGGTCGGGGCCGGCGACTGGGCTGCCGGTGGTCGGGTCGATCGGGACCCGGACCAGCAGTGGGTCGTCGTGCAGGAGGTCCCGGATCCAGCTGGCATCGACCGGGCCGTGCCCGAGCAGCTCACCGGGGCTGTCGCTCTGGTCCAGGCAGGTCCCGATCGGGGTCAGGACCATGATGACCGGCTGGGTGTTGCCTGGCAGCGCCCCGGGGCTGCTGCCGGCACCGGGGCCGGCTGGGGTCTGGCTGGTCCGGCGGCCACAGGCCAGGTCGACCAGGGCGTCGAAGCGGCGGGCCGCGGCGGGCCGGTCGTCGTGCGGACTGTCGGGCTCACTGAGCGCTTTGAGGGCGGCCATGATCTGCAGGATCTGCTCGGCTGGGCCGTTGATCCACAGCCCGGCCTGGCCGTCTCGACCGGGCACCATCGCGATGCCACGCTGGCGGGTGGCTTGTTCCCGACGGTCCGCGGCGTCTTGTGCGGCGACCTTGAGGCGCTCGCGGCGGGCGATCCGGCGGACCCGCGAGGGTCCGACCAGCCGACCCTTCGCCAGCACCGCCGCGACCACGGCGTCGGCGAGCTCGGGGGCCAGCCCGTCGATCTCTTCCAGCACCGCCGCGGTCTGCTCGACGGTCCAGGTCTGGAAGATCGTGAACCCGGCCTCGAGGGCGGCGATCGCGGTGGCTTGGCGCAGCAGCCTTTCGGCGTGGGTTTCGGAGCAGCGCAGCAGCATCGCCAGCGTCACGTCGGTGAAGTCCGCGGCACTGCGGCTGACCCCAGGGATCCCGGCCCAGGCCGCCCGCAGCCGCAGGCAGTCCTGCAACAGCTCGGCATGGGCCAGCGTCGCGGCATCCCCAGCGGCTTCGATCCGGGCCTCGAGCAGCGCGATCTCCGGCGGCAACCCGGGCGGCACAGTGCCGGGCCCCTCCGTCAACTGCGTGGTCATGATATGACCGTACTCGCACGTATGTACGTGTCAAGACCAGAAACCGAACTGGGGACAACGGCCTTCAAGGGGATTCAGGGGGCGACGGTGATCGTGATGTCGTCGCGCCCCTGACCGCTGTAGTAGGCGCACGGCGCCGAGGCGATCACCGTGATCGTGTCCTCGCCGGCCTGGCGGTAGACGTGGGTGCGCTCGATCACCGTGCTGCCCGCTTGCGGGGTGGGCGGCGGGCCGTCTTGCGGTGCACAGGCCGGGCTGCCGGCAGTGGCGATTCCCTCGACGCTGTAGTTCGTGATGACAGCCTCCTCAGCCGTCCACGTCAGCCGGATGCTGATGGTGACCTCTTCGCCGACCTTCGGTCGCTCGGGTTTGACCGACAGTGCGACGGTGACCTTCTGGTTCTTCGGATCCGACGCAGTCGCCGGCGTCGGCCGAGACGCGTCGCTGACGACCGCCTCGATCTCGTACGCGAGGGTGACCTCGTCCGCGGAGTAGTAGGAGCAGCCCGCCGACCCCCGGAACTCCACCGTGTGTCGGCCCGGCGTGAAGACGTGCGTGAAGGTCTTGGTGCTCCTGCGCTCAGTGCGCGGCGGCGGCGTCCCTTCGGCCTGCGCACAGGTGTAGAAGCCCTCGACGTTGCCGGGGGTGCGGCCGTCGAACCGGGGCTCCTCGACGACCGGGTCGGACTCGGCAAAGGCCGTCACGGTGACGACGAACTCGATGGATTCTCCAGCGACGAGCACCCGGTCATCAGGCGTCGCCGTGATCGAAAGTCGCTGCCCACGTGGATTCCCCGGGTCGGCGTTGGGGTGCAAGGTCGGGGACGGAGTGGGTGAGGCAGCAGTCAGCGTCGCCGGGTCGCGGTCGGCGCTGCTGGCGTAAACGATGCCGACGCCGGACCCGACCACGAGAGCAAGGACAGCGGCACCGGCGACGATGGATCGGCGCTGGCGGCGGCCGCGGACCGTGGCGCGGACCAGTCCGGGCCAGTCGGCCACCGGGGGCTGACCGGCGGCCAGGGCGCGCAGGTCGTCAGGAAGGGAGCTCATCGTCGTACCTCGTCGTCGTGGGCGAGCTCGCCGACCCGGAGGGCCGCGAGTGCGCGCGAAGTCGTGCTCTTGACAGTGCCGACCGGCCAACCGAGGGCGGCCGCGGTCTCGGCTTCGGACAGGTCGTCGAAGAACCGGAGTACGACGACCGCCCGCTGCTTCGGGGGCAGGCACCGCAGCGCCCGCGCGACGGCCTCGCGCGACTCGACCGCCGGCCACGGGTCGGCGGCCGCCTCCGGCAGGTCCGACGTCGGGACCTCGCCGCGCCACCTGCGGCCCCACCATGACGAGGCGGTCCGGGCCATCACCGACCGCGCATAGGCCTCGGGTGCTTCGACCGCTGACCAGCGCGACCAGGTGGCGGCGCAGGAGTGCTGGACGAGGTCCTGGGCGAGGGCCCAGTCACCGACCAGCAGGTAGGCAGTGCGGTGCAGCCGCGGCGCCACCGCGGACACCCACTCGTCGAAGCCCTCGCGGTCCACGGACTACCAGTGGGGCTGGACGGTCACGAAGGTTCCGCGAGGGCTGGGGTCACATCGGTGTGGGTGAAGTCGCGGCCCTTGAACAGCAGCGGCTCGTCGCGTTCCTTGGCGAGCGCGTAGGCGAAGCAGTCCCCGAAGTTCAACCCGGCCGGGTGCCCGCTGCCCTTGCCGAAGTCCCGATAGGCCTCCCGCGCCAGTCGCGCCTGGCTGGCCGTGACATCGGCGAGCTCGATGCGCGCGACCTTCATGAGGGCCTCGAAGCGGCGCACGGCCAGCGGGTCTCCGCCGGAGTCCACGACGACTGCTGCCTCCACGAAGCCGGCCGCCGACATGGTGTTGGCGGCGGACTCTGCGAGAGCGGCGGCGAAGACCGCGGCGTCGTCTTCAGCCCGGATGATGGCGATGACCGCCGACGCATCCACGATCACGCCGGCAGCCCGCGGTCGTCGTACAGCAGATCGGCGGGATCTCCCGAGCGCCACGGCTCGCGCAGGGTGACGGCAATGGCTCGCCCGTGAGCCAGGATGACGTCGGCGCGGGCCGGCCCGTCGGCACTCGGCGTGCGCTCGGCCAGGACTCGGCGCAGGCCCTCCTCGATGAGCGCGGTCATGGTGGTGCCGGTGCGCGCCGCCTCAGCTTTGACCTCAGCAGCCAGGGTGTCGTCCAGGTTCAGGGTCGTGCGCATGCAGATCAGCATACGACAGATGCAGATCTCTGCCTAGTCAGTGGCCACGGGGCGACGACGCCGTACGACGACAACCAGCAGCAGTAGGGCGACGCCCAGCGGCGGGGCCCAGCCGGTGGCCGGAAGTTGCTCGCGCGGCGGCACAGCAGGCGGGGCCGCGGGGATCGGTGCGGCCGCCGGCGGTCCAGGCACCGAGGCGGCAGCGCAGGCCGAGCCAGCCGGCGGGACCTTCCAGCGCGGGTCGGCCACTGCGTAGGACCGCTGCTTGAGGTAGTCCGAAGGGTCGACCAGGAAGTCCACCTCGGGAGGGTTCGCGAGAGCGGCCAGCGCAGCGGTCAGCTCCGTGCGGTACTGCTCCTGGCCGGCGCTGATCACCGGGGCCCACGCATCGGCGTGGTTCGGCAGGAACAGCGTCGGCTTGACGGCGTCGACGTAGTCGACCGGGTCAGCCAGCCCAGACACCGGCTGGTCGAAGCCGAGGATCGCGTTGCCCATCACGTCGACGCACCCGGGGAACGACCCGAGGGCCGCCTTGATGACCGGCTGGTCGAAGATCGGTCCGGCCGAGTCGCCGAGCAGCAGTGAGAAGTCCCCATCGCGGAAGTGGTACATCCAGGTGCCGCCCTGGTTGCTCTCGTCCTGCTGCGCGATGAAGCGCGCCAGCTCGTCGGGGTCGTCGGCGAAGTTGTCGAGGTAGGGCTGCACGTCCATGACCGGGAAGAACGGGTCGGGGTCGTTGCCGTTGCCGGGCGCCGTCGCGGCCGAGTGGATGTGCTGCAAGACCGTCACCGGCGGCAGGTCGGCGAACAACCGCAGCGACTGCAGGGTCCCCATCGCGGGCGCTGCCATGGTGCCGGTGATGGCGCAGGTGAAGTCGGTGCCGACTCCCTCGCGGGTGGCGCCGGCCACGGCCACACCGCAGATCTCCTCCGACCCGACGACCACCGAACCCGCGCTGCCCGCGACAAAACCGAGGTCGCCGGCGTGGTCGAAGTGGCCGTGACCGACAAGCACCGCTTCGGGGTCGAGCGCGGCGAGGTCCTCGCGGGTCAGTGGCAGGTAGCCGTCGACCGCGCCGATGATCTCCCAGGCGTCGAACAGCAGCAGGTGACCGCGGATCGTCACGACGAACGACGAGACCCCGATCCA
>JBKKBU010000215.1:0-2670 GCA_046713755.1 Mycobacteriales bacterium | reverse complement strand
GCGGCACCTACCGGTCCCGGGCTGGCGAGGAACGACCAGGCGTGCGGCTGGAACACCGTGGGCCGCCGACCCCGCACCGCCAGCCGACCCGCCAGCCCGGCCTTGGAGGAGTGCAGGTGCAGCAGGTCGGGGTCGACCGCGCGGACTATCGCTGCCAGCCTCCTGGTCTCGCCGATGGTGCTCGGCCCAGGTGACCGGCTGGCCGGCCACGCCACCACCTCCGCTCCGGCGACGGCAGCGTCGCGTGGCAGGTCACCGTCCGCGGGACAGGCCACGACCACTCGCCAGCCGCGGGTCACCTGGTCGGCGGCGAGGTCGGCCACCACTCTGGCCACCCCGGCCGTCGTCGGCTGGGCGACGTGCAGCACGGTCAGCTCCGGCGGCACCCCGGGGAGTTCGGCAGGTTGCATGGCTGCAGCATGCCGCGCCCCTATGCTGACCGCGCACACAAAAGGAGAGGCGGCACATGGCGGCTCATCGTCGGGAGTCGACGTGGCGGGTGCTCGTCCGTTCGCGCTGGCTGATCCTGACGATCGTCATCGTGATCACCGGCACCGCTGCGGTGCTGTCGAAGCTCCAGACCCCGATCTACTCCGCCAAGGCCACGCTCGTCGTGAACCAGCCGAGCAGTGCCAGCGCCACCTTCGACGTCGTCCAGGCCAACCAGGCGTTCGCCCGGACCCTGGCGCACCTCATCGACAGCCGCAACGTCGCCGATGTCGTCGCGCAGCGGCTGCCCTTTGCGCTGACCCCCAGCCAGATCCGCAAGCAGACGTCGTTCGCCCCGGTCAACGAGACCCAGCTCATCGAGGTGACCGCCGAGGACCCCGACCCCGTCCGGGCCTCCACGCTCGCGAACGTCTACGCCGCGACGTTCACCGACTACGTCGCGCGGGTGCTGGCCAAGGCCTCGCCGTCCTCGGGGGTCTCGATCGCCGACCGGGCGGTCTCGCCCCGGTCGCCGGCCCGACCCAAGCCGACGCTCTACACGATCGTCGCCTTCATCCTGTCGGTGGCAGGCGCGGTGGGGCTGGCGCTGATCCGACACCGGCTCGACGACCGGCTCTACGACACCGATGCGCTGGCAGAGGTCTTCCAGCTGCCCGTGCTGGGCGAGCTGCCGCGGGTCGACCTGTCCGAGCGCTCCGAGCGGCGCTTCGAAGAAGCCGTCCGACTGCTGTGCGCCACGATGGTCCACGCCAGCCCGAAGCCGCTGCGGAGCCTGGTCATCACGAGCAGCCGAGAAGGCGAAGGCAAGTCCACGGTCGCTGCCGAGGTCGCCGAAGCGCTGGCTGCGATGTCGCTCATCCCGGGAGCGGTGCTGGCCGTCGATGCGGACCTGCGTCGACCCACCCTGCACGAGCGCCTGGGGCTGGGCCCCGAGGTCGTCGGCAAGAAGGGTCTGTCGACGTTCCTCCGTGGCGAGACGAGCTTCGCCTCGTCGATCGTGTCGACGCCTTACGAGAGCCTGCGGCTGATGCCGACGGGGCCGCTGCCTAACCACGCCTCGACGCTGCTCGGCCTGACCGGCAGTCGGGAGCTGATGCAGCGCCTGCTCGACGAGGCGCAGATGGTGGTGTTCGACACCCCCCCGCTCTCGGTCGGGGCAGATGCGTCCATCGTGGCGGCGCAGGCCGACGGGGTGCTCGTGGTGGTGGACCTCGCCAAGACCAAGGCGACCGAGCTGCGGGCGACGCTGGATCAGCTGCTCAAGGTCGGCTGCCACCCCCTCGGGTTCGTCGTCAACCGGTCGCGGGCCCGGATCGCCGCCAACTCCTACTACGACCGCGCTGCGGAAGCCAACGCCAAGGTCTGAGTCGCCGGCTGCGTCGCTGCCGGCGGGCTGGGCCAGGCCCGGGCTGCCGCTGCCGCCCCGGCCAGCACGAAGAACGTCGCGAAGATCGCCTGCACGCGGTACTGCGACACGGTGAGCGCCTGCAGGCTGTAGCCGACGAGGGCCCCGGTCAGACCGACCACGATCGGGAACGTCTCCGGTCGCCGTCGCCGCCACTCCACGCTCAGGTCCCAGGCGATCCGGGCCAGCCACATCAGGTAGGTGAGCAGACCGAGGACGCCGAGCTCGACGCCGATGTTGAGGTAGAGGTTGTGCACGTTCTCGAGCGGTCGACCGCGCTCGGTCAGGCCAAGTCGACGGCTCACCTCCTCGAACTGCAGCGCGCCGACGCCCTCGGGGGACTCGATGATCGTGTCGATGCTGCCCGCCCAGATCAGGGTGCGCTTGTTGTTCTCCGACGACTGCGTCGACGAGGCCAGTCGCTCCGTCACGATCTCGCTGGTCTCGCTGGTGATCAGCGGGTTCAGGCTGAGCAGCGCTGTGGTGACGAGCAGCAGGACGAGCCCGGCGGCCGTCCAGCGGGTCCGCTGCCAGGCGGCGATGACCACCGCGACCCCGATCGCCAGCCCGATGAGACCGCCCCGGGACAGTGACAGGACCACCCCGAGCGAGGCGGCACCTACCGCGATGGCGGCCGCCCACCGCCATCTCGTCCGCCCCGCCAGCAGCAGCGCGAGCAGCGGGACCACTGCCATCTGGAGGTAGGCGGCGTAGTAGTTGGGGTCGGGGATGCCGGCGACGGCTCGACCGCTCGCCGAGCCGCTGCTGGTCACCCGGGCGCCGCCGCCCTGCAGGTAGTCCAGGATCCCGAGCAG
>JBKKBU010000214.1:0-6233 GCA_046713755.1 Mycobacteriales bacterium | reverse complement strand
CCCCCGTTTGTGTGCGCCCCCCCCCCGCGGGTTGGGCTCCCACACCACATCTAGGGTCGGCAGGGTGACCGATCGTGGCGGCGAGCTCGAGGCGGCGCTGCTCGGTGCCCCGGTGGAGCTGACCCGCGACCAGGTGTCCGCACTCGCCGGCGTGCCCGAGGCCGAAGCAAGGGCCTTCTGGGTGGCTATGGGATTCGCCGAGGTCCCGCCGGGCGAGCGGGCCTTCACCCGGCTGGATGCCGAGGCGTTGCGCACGGCGCTGGAGCTGCGGGACAGCGGCGTCGTCGACGAGGCGACGCTGCTGGTGATGGCGCGCACCATGGGCCAGGCGCTTTCGCGGCTGGCGGAGGCGCAGGTCCAGGTGCTCAGGGGGCAGGCCGCCGGGCTCACCGTGCAGGAGGCAGCTGCGGCCGTCGTCGCGTCGTCCGGTGACGTGCTGCCGCGCCTCGAGCAGCTGGTGCTGCACGTCTGGCGGCGGCAGTTCGCCGCGGCGACAGAGCGCACGTTCGCGGCCCTTGCCTCGGAGGGCAACCCGGTGCTGGCGGTCGGCTTCGTCGACCTGGTGGACTTCACCCGCACCTCGCGGGAGACCAGCGCGGCGGCGCTGGAGCAGCTGCTGGAGCGCTTCGAGCGCGACACCTCGACGCGCGTGGCAGAGCAGGGGGGTCGGGTCGTGAAGACCCTGGGAGATGCGGTCCTCTACGTCTGCGACGACGTCGTGGCCGCCGTCGAGGTGGCGCTGGGTGTCGTCGCGGCGCACACCGACGACCATGACCTGCCCGAGGTCCGGGCCGGCGTGGCCTGCGGCCCGCTGCTCCAGCGGCTCGGAGACGTCTTCGGGGAGCCGGTCAACCTGGCCAGCCGCCTCACCGATGAGGCCCGCCCGGGCACCGTACTCGTGGACGTCCACGTCGCGAACCAGCTCACCGACCACCCGGCGTACGACCTGCAACGCCTGCACCGACGACCCGTGCGCGGGTACCGCGCCCTGCAGCCTTACCGTGTACGGAGGAACTTCCAGGAACCCAGGAGCTGATGTTGTCCCTCTACGACCTGCCCGTCGAGACCTTGACCGGCGAGAGCACCACGCTCGGCGCGCTCACCGGGGGCAAGGCCGCCCTCGTGGTGAACGTCGCCTCCAAGTGCGCTCTCACCCCCCAGTACACCGGCCTCGAGGCACTTCACGACGAACGCGATGACCTGGTCGTCATCGGCGTGCCCTGCAACCAGTTCAAGGGCCAGGAGCCCGGTTCTGCGCAGGAGATCCAGGAGTTCTGCTCCGTGAGCTACGGCGTGACCTTCCCGATGCTCGCCAAGGTCGACGTCAAGGGCGACGACCAGCACCCGCTGTTCGCGGAGCTGACCGCTGTCCCGGATGTCGACGGTGCCGCCGGTGACGTCCAGTGGAACTTCGAGAAGTGGCTGCTCTCGCCGCAGGGCGAGGTCGTCGCCCGCTTCCGGCCCCTGGTCGACCCCGCCGACCCGGCCATCGTCGCGGCCCTGGAAGCGATCGCCTAACGACGATCCGCCGCGATGCTCACGCGGGCGAGCACCACCCCCGACGCTGCGCACAGCACGAGGGCGCCGCCCCACAGCCAGCCCTCGCCGAGCAGGTCGAGGACGGTGGTGCCGAGCAGCGGGGCGATCAGGCCGGCGAGGCCGAAGGACAGCCCGAAGGCACCCATGTAGCGACCGCGCAGGTGCTCCGGCGCCAGGCGCGCCGCCACGGCCCCGAGGACGCCGGAGCTCAGCACCTCGCCGACCGTCCACACCGTGACCGCGACCACGTGGCCGACAACATCGTCGGCGAAGGCGGTGAGGCCGAAGCCGATGCCCTGGAGCAGGCCGGCCCACAGCAGCAGGGGTGCCGCCCGCCCGGCCAGCACGCCCAGCAGCAGCGGTTGCAGCACGATGATGAGCACCCCGTTGAGCCCCAGCACAGCGCCGTACGCCGCCGCGCTGAGCCCGTCGGCCGCGAATGCCAGCGGCAGGGTCAGGAAGGCCTGCAGGTAGCCCGTCCCGTGCAGGAAGGGCCCCATCACCAGCGCCAGCATCTGGCGATCGCGCAGGTCGTCGGGGAGCGACCCGGCGCGCTCCTCAGCAACCGCGGGCCTGGTCTCGGGAACGCCCCGCAGCAGCAGACCCGCGAAGACGACACTCGTGGTCGCGTCGATCACGAACAGCCACCAGTAGCCGTGCACCGCGAGGGCACCCGCGACGGGAGTGGCGATCGCGAAGCCGAGGTTGATCGCCCAGAAGTGCAGCGCAAAGGCTCGGGGCAGGTCGGCGGGATCCACGAGGTCGACGACCGCCGCCCTGGCGGCGGGCCGGAAGACGTCGAGGCACAGGCCGTAGACCAGCACCGCCAGCCCGATCTGCGGGAGGGTCCGCGCGGCACCGAGGACCAAGAGGGCGATCGCACTGGCGACCAGGCCGAGGACCATCGTGCGCCGTCGACCCACCCGGTCAGCCAGCGCCCCGCCCACGGGCTGGCTTACGGCGGCCCCGAGGCCGAACAGCGTCAGGATCAGACCGGTGTCGCGCACCGACGCACCGCGCACCTGGGTGAGGTAGAGCACGAGCAGCGGCTGGACGAAGCCACCGAGCCGGTTGACCAGCGTCCCCCACCACAGCACCCAGAACGGCCGGGGCAGCCCACCCGCGTGGCGCTGCCACCGGGTCGGTACGGCCGTCACGGTCACACCACCACCGTGCCCTGCGACGCGTGGGACTGGCTAGCGGATTTCGGCGGGGGAGTCGACGCTGTTGAGGTCGAGTGCGATGGCGGCAGCCACATCTCCGTCGTACGCCGCCTCGGCCACGGCCTCGGGTGACGCCCAGACGAACCGGCGGTAGGACCAGAAGCGGAAGGTCGTGCCGAGCACCAGGCCGACGCCGTTGGCCGCGATGTTGTCGGCCAACAGGCTCTCGAAGCCGAGCACGTAGTGCGAGATGCCCAGGCAGGTGAGGGAGATGAGCAGCCCCACCGCGTTGAGGATGGCGAACAGGGAGTACTCGCGACGCAGGCCCTGCCGCTCGCGGTGCTTGAACGACCAGTGCCGGTTGAGGAAGAAGGCGTTGGTCGCGGCGATGACCGTTGAGACGATCTTGGAGGTCAGCGGCTTGTCCGAGTAGTGCAGGACGAGGTTGAACACGGCGGTGTCGACGGCGAGGCTGAGCAGCCCGACGAGACCGAACTTGGCCAGCTCGGAGAACAGCGTGCGCAGCTTGGCTTCGAGGCTGCGGAGCAGGCTCACAGGACTCCCGTCATGACCACCAGAGTAGAGGCGGCAGACTGTGGGCGTGCTGTGGCTGGAGCTCGAAGGTGCTGCCAACGTCCGCGATGTGGGCGGGCTCACTACCGCCGACGGTCGGCAGACCCGAGCGGGCGCGTTGTTGCGGGCCGACAACCTGCAGGACCTCACCCCTGGTGACGTGGTCAAGCTGCGCGACTGGGGGGTGCGGACCGTGCTCGACCTGCGACATCCCGCCGAGGTCGAGGCACACGGTCCGGGCCCGTTTGCGGAGGTGGTCGAGCACCGGCAGCTGTCGCTCATTCCCCTGGTGCCGGACGGCGACGCGGCCCAGGCCGCCGTGCCCTCCCGCGAGCAACGGGCCGGCGAGCACCCGACCCACATGGAGGGCTTCTACCTCGGCTACGTCGAAGATGCCCCGGGCGGGATCGCTTCGGCGCTACGCGCGATCGCCGACGACGGCCCGGTGCTCGTGCACTGTGCGGCCGGCAAGGACCGCACCGGCGTCGTGGTTGCGCTGGCCCTGCTGCTAGCGGGTGTGACGCGCGAGCAGGTCGTCGCGGACTACGTCCGGTCCTCGGAGCGGATCGCCGGCGTGCTCGCGCGGTTGCAGAGCAGCCCGCTCTACGGCCCCACGCTGGCCGCTGCCACCGTCGACGACATCGTGCCGGTGGCGCGATCCATGGAGCGCTTCCTCGACGGCATCGACGAGGTCTACGGGGGGCCGGCCGGCTTGGCTGCATCGGTGGGGCTGGACGAGGCCACCCTCGGCCGGCTGCGTGACCGGCTCGTCGGCTGACGGTCCGATAGCGTCGAGGTGTGGTGAAGCGCGCGGCCATGGGCCTGCCGGTGGTCGGCATGGTCGGCGGTGGTCAGCTGTCCCGGATGACCCACCAGGCCGCGATCTCGCTCGGACTGTCGTTGCGGGTGCTGGCCGATGCCACCCACGACAGCGCAGCCCTGGTGGCGCAAGGTGTCTCACTGGGCGAGCACACCTCGCTGGACGCGCTGCGCGGGTTCGCTGCGCAGTGCGAGGTGGTGACCTTCGACCACGAGCATGTGCCGGGTGCGCTCATCGCCATTCTCGAGGCCGAGGGGCACACGGTCCTGCCTGGCAGCGCGGCGCTGCTGCACGCCCAGGACAAGCTGGTCATGCGCGCGCGGCTCCAGGAGCTCGGGGTGCCGGTGCCGCCGTTCGCCGCCGTGACGTGCGCCGCGGACCTTGATGTCTTCGCCGGCGAGCACGGCTGGCCGGTGGTGCTGAAGGCAGCGACGGGCGGTTACGACGGCAAGGGCGTCTGGGTCGTCCGGTCGTCGGCCGAGGCGGCTGCCGTGCTGGCGTCAGGAGTGCGCCTCATGGCTGAGCAGTTCGTCCCACTGCAGCGCGAGCTGGCGGCCGTGGTGGCCCGATCGCCGTACGGCCAAGCGGCCGCCTGGCCGGTCGTGGAGACGGTGCAGGACGCCGGCATCTGCGTCGAGGTGGTCGCCCCTGCTCCCGACCTCCCGGACGAGCTGGCGCTCGAGGCGCAAGCGCTGGCGCTGCACCTCGCTGCCGCCCTCGGCGTGGTCGGTGTGCTGGCCGTCGAGCTCTTCCAGACGCAGGAAGGGCTGCTCGTGAACGAGCTCGCCATGCGACCCCACAACAGCGCGCACTGGACCATCGAGGGCGCCCGGACCTCACAGTTCGAGCAGCACCTGCGTGCCGTTCTGGACTACCCGCTCGGGACGACGACGATGACGGCGCCATGGGTCGTCATGGGCAACATCCTCGGTGGTGAGCCGTCCGACGACGTCGGCGAGCTCGACCGCCGGCTGCACCTGCTGCTCGCCCACGACCCTGCTCTAAAGGTGCACCTCTACGGCAAGGATGTGCGCAGGGGCCGCAAGATCGGCCACGTCACTGCGCTCGGGAGCGACCTCCAACAGACCCGCCGCCGTGCCCAGCAGGGTGCGGCGTACCTGCGCGACGGGGAGTGGCTGGCATGAGCGTGCACGTCGGGATCATCATGGGCAGCGACTCGGACTGGCCGACCATGGCGGCAGCGGCAACCGCCCTCGAGGAGTTCGGGGTCGGCCACGAAGTGCGGGTTGTCTCCGCGCACCGCACCCCACGAGACATGCTCGACTACGCCGCTTCGGCTGCCGGTCGAGGCCTGCGGGTGGTCATCGCGGGCGCTGGGGGCGCGGCTCATCTTCCTGGCATGGTCGCGTCGATGACCCCGCTGCCGGTCATCGGCGTCCCTGTGCCGCTCGCCCATCTCGACGGCTTGGACAGCTTGCTCTCGATCGTGCAGATGCCGGCCGGGGTCCCTGTCGCGACGGTGTCGATCGGCGGGGCGCGCAATGCCGGACTGCTCGCCGTGCGCATCCTGGCCGCATCAGATCCGGCGCTGCTGGAGCAGGTGGTGGCGTTCCAGGCTGCCCTTGCAGACACCGCGCGGGCCAAGGACGCTGCCTTGCAGACCGCGCGCGAGGCCTGAGCGGCCGCGCGACACTGGCAGGCTGGGGTCATGCCCCGACTGCGTCCCGCGATCGCCCTCGCCGCGGTCGTCGTCGTGGCGGCGGTCCTGCCGGCAGTGCCCGAGCTCGTCCGGCCCGGGCTGCCGGCGCTGCGTGACGCCACTGGCCTGTCCGGTGCAGGGCTGGTCGCCGCCGACGGGGGGTCACCCGAGGTGGTCCGCCTTTCGGCAGCCGGGCAGCAGCGCGCCTACCTGCTCGCGAGGGCGAGGCGAGTGGCACGCGGGGCCGACCCGTCGGTTCTTTTGGTGCTGCCGGCCGCCAACAAGACCGTGCAGGAGACCTACCGGCAACTGGGCCTCGACGCCCTGCGTGACCACGGGCTGTCGGTCGTAGTGGCCAGCGCCGTGGACAGCTGGAACGCCGGCACCTGCTGCGGCGGCGCCGCTGTGCGGGGCGTCGACGACGTCGCGGCCCTGCAGGCGATCACCGACCACGCGGTCGAGCGCGCCGACGCGGACG
>JBKKBU010000213.1:0-3047 GCA_046713755.1 Mycobacteriales bacterium | reverse complement strand
GTCCAAGGACCTCAAGGTCGCGGCCTACCTCTGGGCCGTGCTCGGTCAGGCCGGCTTCACGCGCACCGACAGTCTGGTGGCCGTCGGGGGAGGAGCCACCACCGATCTCACGGGTTTTGTCGCGGCGACCTGGCTGCGCGGCGTGCCGGTCGTCCACATCCCCACCACCCTGCTCGGCATGGTCGACGCCGCGGTCGGTGGCAAGACCGGGATCAACACCCCGGCCGGCAAGAACCTCGTGGGCGCGTTCCACCCGCCGGTCGGCGTGCTCTGCGACCTCACCGCACTGACCACGCTGCCGAAGCACGACTACGTCGCCGGGCTCGCGGAGGTCGTCAAGGTCGGCTTCACGCACGACCCGCGGATCCTCGAGCTGATCGAGCAGGACGTCGAGGCGGCCCAGCGCGCGGACGGCCCGCACACCCGCGAGCTGATCGAGCGGGCGATCGCGGTGAAGGCCCGGGTGGTGGGTGCCGACCTCACCGAGCAGGGCGGCCGCGAGATCCTCAACTACGGCCACACCCTCGGCCACGCCATCGAGAAGGTCGAGGACTACCGCTGGCGGCACGGCGCGGCCGTGAGTGTCGGCCTGGTCTTCGCCGCGGAGCTCGGCCGGTTGGCCGGCAGCCTCGACGACGAGACCGCCGACCGGCACCGGCGGATCCTCACGGCACTCGGCCTTCCTACGTCGTACGCCGGTGACTTCGAGCGGCTCCGCAGCGCCATGGCGGTGGACAAGAAGTCGCGGGGGAGCCGGCTGCGCTTCGTGGTCCTGGACGCCCTGGCGCGGGCCCGGATCCTCGACGACCCGGATCCGACACTCGTGGCAGCGGCCTATTCCGAGGTCGCGCGGCCCGGCGATGGCAAGGTGTTCCTGTGAAGACCGTCCTCGTCCTCAACGGCCCCAACCTCGGCCGGCTCGGCACCCGTGAGCCGCACATCTACGGCACCACGACCTACGCCGAGCTCGAGCAGCTCTGCCTCGACGCCGCGAAGGCACGTGGCTGGACCGCCGACGTCCGCCAGACCGACGACGAGGCGGTCATGCTCGGATGGCTCCACGAGGCGGCTGCCGGTGAGCTGCCCGTCGTGATCAACCCAGGCGCCTGGAGCCACTACTCCTATGCGCTGCGCGATGCGGTCGCCATGGTCAAAACGGTCGTCGAGGTGCACATCAGCCAGACGCATGCCCGTGAGCCGTTTCGCCACCACAGCGTGGTGAGTGCCGTCGTCACGGGCACGATCACCGGCCTCGGCGTCGATGGCTACCGCTGCGCCATCGAGCACCTGGCAGCTCGCTGATGGGACAGGTCCGGCTCGCTGACGACGACATCGCGGCGCTCGAGAAGGCCGCAACCCTGGAGCAGCGCTCGATCGAGGAGGTCCTGCACAGCGCGGTGCAGGAATACACCAGCGGCTGGCGTCGTCACCGCGACCAGCTGGTCGACGAGATCCTCCACGAGGACGCGGCGATGCTCCGCAAGCTGGGCGCCACCTGATGCGCTACCTCGACATGGAGGACCTGCTCTACGCCGTAGAGCGCCTGACCGGTCTGCCGCCGGCGGTGCGGGACGGCGGCCAGATCGCGGCGGCGCTCGCCCGGCCGCAAGCGGTCCTACGCGGCCACGAGGTCTACCCGAGCCTCGGCGAGAAGGCGGCGGCGCTCCTGGTCTCACTGGCATCGGCCAAGGGGCTGCAGGACGGCAACAAGCGGCTGGCCTGGGTCGCTACGCGGCTGTTCTGCGCCGCCAACGGCGCGCCGCTCCGGGCGCCCGACGACGCCGCCGTGACGACCTTGCGCGCGGTGGCCTTCGGCGACCTCGACGTCCCCGAGCTCGCGGATCTGCTCGGGAGCTGGATGACTCCTGAGGTCGTCCCCGACGCCGACTAGACTCGCCGCTCATGGCGACCACGAACGACCTCAAGAACGGCATGGTGCTGCAGCTCGACAACGGCCTGTGGGCGGTGAACGAGTTCCAGCACGTCAAGCCCGGCAAGGGCGGCGCGTTTGTCCGGACGACGCTCAAGAACGTCCTGACCGGCAAGGTGGTCGACAAGACGTTCAACGCCGGCACCAAGGTCGACGTCGCAACCGTCGACAAGCGCAACATGTCCTACCTCTACCAAGAGGGCACCGACTACGTGTTCATGGACAGCGACACCTTCGACCAGGTCTACGTGTCGGCGACCGTGCTCGCGGACGGCAAGGACTACCTGCTCGAGAGCATGGGCGTGGTCGTGGCGATGCACGAGGGCGCGCCGCTGTACGTCGAGCTGCCGGTCAGCGCCGAGTACGTCGTCTCCCACACCGACCCGGGCCTGCAGGGCGACCGGTCCACCGGCGGTACCAAGCCCGCCGTCCTTGAAACCGGCGCTGAGATCCAGGTGCCGCTGTTCCTCGTGACCGGCGAGAAGATCAAGGTGGACACCCGTGACGGTCGCTACCTGGGTCGCGTGAACGACAAGTAGTGGGTGCTCGCAGCAAGGCCCGCAAGCGGGCGTTGGATGTCCTCTACGAGGCCGACCAGCGCGGCGCGGACCCGCTCGAGACGTTGAAGGAGCGGCTGGCGCAATCCGACCCGCCGGTGCCGGAATACGCCGTGCAGCTCGTTGAGGGAGTCGTCGCGCACCAGCAGCGCATCGATGAGCTGCTCTCGACCTATGCCGCGCAGGACTGGACGCTCGAGCGCTTCCCGGCCGTCGACCGGGCCGTGCTTCGCCTCGGCGTGTTCGAGCTGCTGTGGTGCCCCGACGTCCCGGACGCGGTCGCGGTCAGCGAGGCCGTCGAGCTGGCCGGGAGCTTGTCCACCGACGAGTCCGCCGGGTTCGTCAACGGGCTGCTCGCCCGCCTGCTCCAGCTCAAGCCCAGCCTCGCGGTCTAGCCACAAAGCGCCTAGAACCACAAAAAAGTACGACGGGGCTGAGCGGCACAGGGTTGCCGCGCAGCCCCGTCGTACCGGGGCCTGCAAGAGCGGGAGGTGCTAGACCTCGATGGCGCGACGGGCGTCGGCGGACAGCACGCCCCAGCCGATGAGCTGCTCGGTGAG
>JBKKBU010000212.1:0-3951 GCA_046713755.1 Mycobacteriales bacterium | reverse complement strand
GCCAGTCGAACGCCTGCAACAGCTCGCCCGCACGCGTCCCGGCGGCGCTGACCGTCGGAGCGACCGACGAGCGCGACGCCAAGGCGTCGTACTCCAACAAGGGCACCTGCCTGGACCTGTTCGCCCCGGGGACCAACATCACCTCCGCCTGGTCGACCGGCAAGGCCGCGACCAACACCATCAGCGGCACCTCGATGGCCAGCCCGCACGTCGCAGGGGTCGCGGCCCTGTTCCTGGAGACCAACCGCTCGGCCACCCCGGCCCAGGTCACCCAGCAGCTGGTGTCCACCTCGACCCCCAACGTCGTGACCAGCCCCGGCAGCGGGTCGCCGAACCGCCTGCTGTTCACCAGCTAGCTCGTACGACCCCGCAGGCCCGGACCCCACCAGGTCCGGGCCAGCGGCACGTCGTGGGGAGAGCCGCGGGCCGGTCGGCGCAGTCCGGAGGACGGCCAGGACGGCCAGGACGGTCCGCCGGGACGGTCGGCCGGCACGGGTGAGCCAGCCAGCGCAGGCCGGAGGACCGGTCGGCGGGGAGGCCAGCGCCGGCCGCGCCAGCTACGCGGAGGCGGTCACCCGGGCGGCGCCACGACGCCGTTCCTGCCGCAGCTCGTGCAGGTAGGCCTCGTAGTCGACCTGGATCGTGTGCCGCTTGCTGCCGACGTAGCGCGAGCGCACGGCCTCGTCGGCCCGGGCGATCGCGGCCTGCATCTGGGCCAGCGGCGGCAGGGCGTACGCCCCGGACAGCCGGGCGGCCACCAGCCGGCCCTGCTCCTCGGCCAGCGGCATGATCGCGCCCAGCGGCTGGAGCAGGCCGATGAAGGCGAGGTCCGGCACGGTCGGGTGGAACACCCGCTCGTACAGGCTGATCCGGTTGTCCGGCGCGCTGACGAGCTCGGCGTCGAAGAACGGGAACGAGATGCGGTAGCCGGTGGCGTAGACGACCACGTCGACGTCGGCGCGGGTGCCGTCCTCGAACACCGCCGTACTGCCCTCGAAGCGGGCGAGGTTCGGCTTGGCGACCACCGCCCCGTGCGCGAGCCGGGTCAGGATCGTGTCGCTGACGGTCGCGTGGGCCTGCAGCATCCCGTGCGCGGGCCGCCGCAGGCCGTACCGGGCGTAGTCGCTGACGGCGACCTTGAGCATCGCGGTCGTCAGCTTCTGGCGGACCTTCCACGGCAGCGTGCGGGCCATGACCGCGGACTCGATCTGGTCGACCGGCCGGCCGAAGACGTACTTGGGGATGACGTGCACCGGGGTGCGGGCGCTGAGCAGCGTGCTCGCGGCGACCCAGGAGGACTCGACCGCGATGTCCATCGCCGAGTTGCCCATGCCGACCACGAGCACCCGCTGGTCGACGAACCCGGTGTTGTCCTCGAAGTCGTGGGCGTGGAGCTGCCGGCCCGGGAAGTCCGCCGCGCCGGGGAAGGCCGGCTCCGGCCAGCGCGGGTCCCAGTGGTGGCCGTTGGCGACGACGAGGGCGTCGAAGCGCTCGACCGAGCCGTCCTGCAGCAGCAGCTCCCAGCCGTCGTCGGTCCGGGACGCCCGCGAGACGCCGGTCGAGAAGCGGATGTGCCGGCGCAGGTCGAAGTGGTCGACGTAGGCCTCGAAGTACTCCGCGATGTGGCTGTGGTGCGGGAAGTCCGGGTAGTGCTTGGGCATCGGGAAGTCGCTGTACTCCATCCGCTCGCGCGAGGTGTTGATGTGCAGCGACTTGTACGACGAGCTCATGCCGTTGCTGTTGCGGAAGACCCAGTTGCCGCCGACCCGGTCGCCCTGCTCGAAGCAGGTCGCCTCCACGCCCGCCTCGACCAGCGCCTTGAGCGCCACCATCCCGCTCGACCCGGCCCCGATGACGGCAGTGCGCTTCATGACCGGAACGTACGGCAGGCTGCCGACATGACGGTGGCGATCACAGGGGCGGCGCGGGGCATCGGGCTGGCGATCGCCGAGGAGCTCGTACGACGGGGTCGTGACGTGCTGCTCGGCGACCTCGACGAGGCCGAGGTCGCGGTGGTCGCCGCGCGGCTCGGCGCGCGCTCGGGACCGCTCGACGTCACCGACGACGCGTCGTACGCCGCCTGGCTCGCCCTGGTCGACGACGTCGACGTGCTGGTGAGCAACGCCGGCGTGATGTGGGTCGGGGCGTACGACGCCGAACCGGCCGGTGCGGGCGAGGCGATGATGGCGGTCAACTTCTGGGGCGTCGTACGAGGGACGCGGCTCGT
Source organism: Mycobacteriales bacterium (assembly GCA_046713755.1). GTDB lineage: Bacteria > Actinomycetota > Actinomycetes > Mycobacteriales > SCTD01 > JAUYQP01. Next base: position 1,724 of record JBKKBU010000212.1, on the reverse strand, counting down.
GCTGCCGGGGATGCGGGCCCGCCGCCGCGGTCACGTCGTCACTGTGGCCTCGCTCGCGTCGTACGTCGGACCGCCGGGGGAGGCGACGTACGGTGCGACCAAGCACGCGGTGCACGGCTGGCTGACGGCGGTGCGGCAGGAGCTGCGCGGCTCGGGCGTCGACGTCACGGTGGAGATGCCGACCGTGGTCGAGACCGAGCTCGCGGCCGGGACCTCCTCCGGGGGCGTGCCGCGGCTCACGCCCGCCGACGTGGCGACCGCGGTGGCCGACGTGCTGGAGCGGCCGCGCTTCGAGGTGTTCGTGCCGGCCAGGGCCGGTCTGCTGGTCAAGGTCCTGGGTCTGCTGCCGCAGCGCGGCCGGGACCTGATGGACGCCCGGCTGGTGCCGGATCAGGTGCGCGCAGTCGACCACGGCAAGCGTGCGGCGTACGAGGCACGGGTCCTGGAGCGCTGAGCCTGGCAGGATCACCGGATGGACCTCGCCCTCCCGGTAGGACCGCGTGACCACGTGAGGGGCCCGCGCGACGCCGCGATGACGGTGGTGATGTACGGCGACGTCGAGTGCCCGTACTGCGGCCAGGTCAAGCCGGTCCTGCGTCAGCTGCTCGAGCGACGTCCGGTCCGGCTGGTGTTCCGGCACTTCCCGCTGGTCGACGCTCACCCGTACGCCTACTCCGCGGCGCTGGCCCTGGAGGCCGCCGCCGAGGCCGGCCGCTTCTGGGAGCTGCACGACCGGCTCTACGTCGACCAGGAGCGGCAGGGTCGCGCGCAGCTCGCGCTCTACGCCGCCGAGCTCGGGCTGGACCCCGACAGCGTGCTTCGACCGGCGAGCGAGCGCTTCGACCAGCGGGTCCGCGACGACTTCGACAGCGGCGTCGCCAGCGGCGTCGAGGGGACCCCGGCGCTGTTCCTGAACGGCGTGCGCTGCGGGGGCGGTCCGTCGCTGGCCCGGCTCGAGGCCGCGGTCGACGGAGCGCTCGCATGAGCACCCCGACGCTGCAGCGGCCGGCCGAGATCACCGCGGCCGCCCGCGACTACCTCAAGACCGAGGCCGGCGGCGCGGTGCTGCTGCTGGTCGCGACGGTCCTGGCGCTGGTGTGGGCCAACAGCCCGTTCGGCGGGACGTACGAGCGGCTGTGGGACACCGAGCTCGCGCTGCAGCTCGGCGACTCCGAGATCCGCGAGTCGCTGCGGCACTGGGTCAACGACGGGCTGATGACGCTGTTCTTCCTGGTCGTCGGGCTGGAGATCGCGCGCGAGCTGTCGATCGGGGAGTACCAGGACCGCAAGACCGTCATCGCCCCGGCGCTCGCGGCCGTCGGCGGCCTGATCGTGCCCGCGGCGCTCTACCTGGCGATCGCCGGCACCGACGGCGAGGCGGCCCGCGGCTGGGGCATCGCGATCTCCACCGACACCGCCTTCGCGCTCGGTGTGCTCGCACTGGTCGGCCCGCGCTGCCCCAACCGGCTGCGCATCTTCCTGCTCGCCCTAGCCATCGTCGACGACGTCGCCGCGATCGGCGTGATCGCGGTGTTCTACACCGACGAGGTCGACCTGGTCGCGCTCGGGGTGGCCGGGCTGCTGTTCCTCGTCGTCGTCGCGATGCGGGCGATGCGCGTCCAGAGCGTTCCTCTGTACGTCGTGGTGACCCTCGCGCTCTGGCTGGCGACGTACGCCTCCGGGGTCCACCCGACCGTCGCGGGAGTGGCGCTGGGGCTGCTGTT
>JBKKBU010000211.1:0-17228 GCA_046713755.1 Mycobacteriales bacterium | reverse complement strand
TCATCACCGACAACCCGGCTCAGTGGGTGCAGCTGCCCCAAGCGCGCCGGCCGCACCCGGTGGTGTGGACCGAGGCGCGGGTGGCGGCCTGGCGGGCGACGGGCCAGCGGCCCGCAGTGGCCGTGTGGACAGCGCAGCAGACCGCGGCGTTCCTGCGCGGCATCGCCGATGACCCGCTGTACGGCTAGTACCACCTGATCGCGCTGCGCGGCCTACGTCGTGGCGAGGCGACCGGGTTGGCCTGGCCGCAGGTCGACCTGGAAACTGGCGAGGCCACCATCTGCCAACAGCTCCAGGAGTACTCCGGCCAGCCCGTGCTGCTGCCACCCAAGAGTGTCGCGAGTCTGCGAACGATCGCGCTGGACTGGTCAACTGTCGCGGCGTTGCGGGCGCATCGCGACCGGCAGCGCATCGAGCACGGCGTCGACCGGCCCGACGGTTTCGTGTTCGCCCGGCCCGACGGGCGGCCATACAGCCCCGGGTACCTGTCGCATCGCTTCACCCGCCTGGTGGCCGCGCTCGGGCTCCCGCCGATTCGGCTTCATGACCTGCGGCATGGTGCCGCGACCCTGGCGCTGGCGTCAGGGGCGGACCTCAAGGCCATCCAGGACATGCTCGGCCACGCCAGCATCGTGCTCACCGCGGACACCTACTCCTCGGTCCTGCCGGTGGTGGCACGGCGTACTGCGGAAGGCATCGCGCGGCTCATCGTGCAGGCCGGCCGCTACCCGCCCGGCAGCGCCGAGATGCACGCCCAGTGGTCCCAGGATCGGATCGGGACCCACCATGGCCTCACCACGGCCCCACCAGACGTTCGACAAGATCACTGACCAGCGCATACGCGCAGGTCAGAACGGGTGCGCCGCCAGGGACTTGAACCCCGAACCCGCGGATTAAGAGTCCGCTGCTCTGCCAATTGAGCTAGCGGCGCGTGTGGTGCGAGCGGAGACGATAGCAAAGCAAGTGCCGGCAGGGAGTGGGCGGCGCGCTCGACCAGGACCATGCGGGCAGTCCGGCGCAGATCACCCTCTTTCGCCGCGCAGATAGTCCGAAAGGACTACTCGATTGCGGGGCTCGAGATGCCGATGCAGGGGTATCAACGGTGAACGAACCGAGGGACGGGAACTGCGATGACAATGACCGCGACCGAGAACCCGACCTTCACCGTGCACGAGCGCTGTGACCGCTGCGGCGCTCAGGCGTTCGTCCGGGCGGTCATGACTTCCGGTGACCTGCTGTTCTGCGCTCACCACGGGCGCGAGTTCGGCAAGGCGCTTGGTCGAGTGGCCTTGCTGGTCGAGGACGGCACCGCCGCGATCAACCACAAGCCGTCGCCCTCCGCTTACTAGGGGACGACTACTGGGCGCGCAACCCCTCGGCCTGCCGTGCGGCTGCCAGCAGTTGGGTGTACTCCTCCGGATGGAGCTCGACGATCTGCTGCTGCGCGGCCCGTAGTGCGCGGCGCTCTCGCACCTCCAGGTCACCGCTTCCGATCGCCCCCAGCAACGGAGCCCGCGGACCCTGCTCAGGCTGGGGCGCTCGAGCTACGGCCGCTCGGGTGGTCCGGGTGACGGTCGTCACGGGCTGCCGGGTGCGTGGCGCCGGTCCGGTGCGGCACGGCGTGCACACCGATCCGTCGCCTTCATAGGTATCGGTCGCCAGGACCTTCCGGCACGTCTCGCACCGCCGCCATCCACTCACAACGTCACCGTACGTCAGACCGGGACGACCACCGCGAGCAGGGCGCCGGCATCCACCTGGCCACCCGCCATGACGTGCACTTCGGTCACCGTTCCTGCCGAGCCGGCGCGGACGGCGTGCTCCATCTTCATCGCCTCGAGTACGACCAGGACTTCACCGGCGGCCACCGGGCTCCCGACCTGGGCGTCGACGCGTACGACGGTGCCCGGCATCGGCGCGACCAGCGCGCCCTCTGCCAGCTGCGACCCCGGCTCGGGGAAGCGCTCCAGCTCCATCAGGGCACAGCTCCCCAGCGCGGAGTCGACGTACGACGTGGCGGCGGCTCGCTCGACGGTGTAGCGCCGCCGCACGCCGGCCACCTCCAGGTCAACACCCGCGGGGTCACTCGCCCACACCCGTACGCCGTCGAGGGCGACGCCGTCGACCACGACGTGCACCCCGTCGCGGCGGAACTCGTACGCCACCTCGGGCCCGCCTTCGAAGGCGGTCCGCTCGGGCTGGCTGGGGACGTTGCGCCACCGGGCCGGTAGGCCGGTCCACGGGCCGGCGGCGCCGCGACGCCGTGCAACGGCGGTCAGCACCGCCGCCACGGCGTGCAGCCGACGCCCGTCGTCACCGAGCAGTGACTTGCCGAGGACTGCCGGGTCGTGGCGGTCGAAGAAAGCCGTGTCGGTCCGGCCGGCGAGGAAGTCGGCCGACCGCAAGGTGCGCACCAGCAGGTCGCGGTTGGTCGTGACGCCGTGGAGCCGGGCCCCCTGCAAGGCGCCGGCCAGTCGAGCCGCTGCCTCGGCGCGGGTAGCACCGTGGGCGACGACCTTGGCGAGCATCGCGTCGTAGTGGGTCGTGACTACCGAGCCACTCTCCACGCCCGCATCGACCCGGATGCCGGGCCCGCCCGGGATCTCGAAGCAGTGCAGCGTGCCGCTCGCCGGCAGGAAGCCAGCGACGGCGTCCTCGGCGTAGAGCCGTGCCTCGATCGCGTGGCCCCTGACCGTTGCCGTCGTCGCATCGACTGGCAGGGCCTGGCCTTGGGCGACGAGCAGCTGCAGGGCGACCAGGTCGAGCCCGGTGATCAGCTCTGTCACCGGGTGCTCAACCTGCAGTCGGGTGTTCATCTCCAGGAAGAAGAAGTCCCCCGAGGGGTCGAGCACGAACTCGACGGTGCCGGCTCCGGCGTACGACACCGCCTTCGCGGCCAGGACCGCCGCCTCCGACAGGCGCGCGCGGAGGTCGTCGTCGACGGCGGGGGACGGGGCCTCTTCGACCACTTTCTGGTGGCGGCGCTGGATGGAGCACTCTCGCTCGAACAGCGCCACGACGGTGCCGTGCGTGTCGGCCATCACCTGGACCTCGATGTGGCGGGGGCTGTCGACGTAGCGCTCGAGGAAGACGGTCGCGTCGCCGAAGGCAGCGGCCGCCTCGCGCTGCGCGCTGGCCACCGCATCGACCAGATCGGCAGCGCCGCGGACGACGCGCATCCCACGGCCTCCGCCACCCATGCTCGCCTTGACCAGCACCGGGAAACCGATGGTCTCAGCGGCCTTCTGCAGGGCATCGGGTGCGAGGTCGGTGACGTCGGCGCCGGGCAGGCACGGCACGCCGGCCTCGGACATCAGGGCCTTGGCGCCCAGCTTGGAGCCCATCAGACGGACCGCCTCGGGCGGCGGGCCCACCCAGGTGAGCCCGGCGTCGACCACGGCCTGGGCAAAGGCGGCATCCTCCGACAGGAAGCCGTAGCCCGGGTGGATAGCGTCGGCGCCGGTGGCGAGAGCAGCGCCGATCACCAGGTCGCCGCGCAGATAGGTCTCAGCCGCTGTGACGCCGGGCAGGCGGACGGCGGCATCGGCAGCGCGGACGAACGGCGCATCGGCGTCGGCGTCGCTGAACACCGCGACGGTCTGCAGCCCCTGGTCTCGACAGGTGCGGAACACCCGGGTCGCGATCTCGCCGCGGTTGGCAACCAGGACGCGCTGCATCAGTGCCTCCACACGCCGTAGCCGTCCGCGCCCGCGACGACCTGGTTGTGCACGACCGACAGGCACAGGCCGAGCACCGTCCGGGTGTCGCGCGGGTCGATGATGCCGTCGTCGTAGACCCGGCCGGTGTTGGCGAGCGCTAACGACTCGGCTTCGATCTGCGCCTCGACCAGCTCGCGCATGGTCTTGTCGCCCTCCTCGTCGTAGGGCAGGCCCTTCGACTCCGCCGACTGCCGGCTGACGATGGACAGCACGCCGGCGAGCTGCGCCGGGCCCATGACCGCCGACTTGGCCCCCGGCCAGGAGAACAGGAACCGCGGGCCGTACGCCCGGCCGCACATGCCGTAGTTGCCGGCGCCGTACGACGCACCGAGCACGAGGGTCAGGTGGGGGACGCGGCTGTTGGAGACGGCATTGATCATCTTGGCGCCATCCTTGATGATCCCGCGCTGCTCGTAGTCCTTGCCCACCATGTAGCCGGTGGTGTTCTGCAGGAACACCAGGGGTGTCTGGGTCTTGTTGGCGAGCTGGATGAACTGGGCGGCCTTCTCCGCCTCCTCACTGAACAGGACCCCGCGGGCGTTGGCCAGCACGCCCACGGGGTAGCCGTGGATCGAGGCCCAGCCGGTGACGAGGCTGGAGCCGTAGAGCGGCTTGAACTCGTCGAAGCGCGACCCGTCGACGACCCGAGCAAGGACCTCGCGCGGGTCGAAGGGGATTCGCAGGTCGGCACTGGCGATGTCGAGCAGCTCGTCGTCGGCGTAGAGCGGCGGGTCGGCCGGTTGGCTGGGGCCGGGCCCGAGCTTGCGGTGGTGCAGGTTGCGAACGATCTGTCGGCCGAGCCGGATCGCATCGCGCTCGTCGGTCGCCAGGTAGTCGGCGAGTCCGGATGTGCGGGCATGCATCTCGGCGCCGCCGAGTGACTCGTCGTCGCTCTCCTCGCCGGTGGCCATCTTCACCAGCGGCGGGCCACCGAGGAAGACCTTCGCCCGGCCCTCGACCATGACGACGTGGTCGCACATGCCGGGCACGTAGGCGCCACCCGCGGTCGAGTTGCCGAAGACCAAGGCGATCGTGGGGATCCCCGCAGCCGAGAACTGCGTGAGGTTGCGGAACAGCGCGCCGCCGGGGATGAAGATCTCGGCCTGCGTCGGCAGGTCGGCGCCGCCGGACTCGACGAGGTTCACCAGCGGCAGCCGGTTCTCCCGGGCGATCTCCATGGCGCGGCCGAGCTTCTTGGAGGTGACCGGGTTGCTGGCTCCGCCGCGCACCGTCGGGTCATGGGCGATCACCATGACCTCGACGCCCTCGACGACGCCGATGCCGGTGACGACGCTCGCCCCCAGCGGGAAGGCACTGCCGTGGGCCGCGAGTGGCGACAGCTCGAGGAAGGGAGCGTCCTGGTCGACGAGCAGCTCGATGCGCTCGCGCGGAAGCAGCTTGCCGCGGGAGTGATGGCGTTCGACGTACTTCGGTCCGCCACCCGCGCGAGCGATGTCGAGGTGGACCTCCAGCGCAGCGAGCTGCTCGAGGGCGGCGGCGCGGTTAGTGGCGGCCTCGGGGCTTCGGCGGTCGAGCCGATCTGCCAGGACGGGCACGGGCGGAGCCTCCCTCACGAGCGGTGTGAACCGCGGCTAACGTAGCGCCATGGAGTCGAACCTCTACGACGCAGAGCACCTGGCCTTCCGGGACACGGTCCGCAGCTTCTGCGAGAAGCACATCGCCCCCCATCACGCGGAGTGGGAGCAGGCCGGCATCGTCGACCGCTCGCTGTGGCTGGAGGCCGGCAAGCAGGGGCTGCTCGGCACCGACGTACCCGAGGTTTACGGCGGTGGCGGGGTCAAGGACTTCCGCTACAACGTGATCATTGGGCACGAGGTCGTCCGCGTCGGTGGCTCCGGGGTCGGCTTCACGCTGCACAACGACGTGGTCGCGCCCTATCTGCTGAACCTCACGACGGACGAGCAGAAGGACCGCTGGCTGCCGCAGTTCTGCACCGGCGAGATGATCACCGCCATCGCCATGTCGGAACCCGGCACCGGCTCGGACCTGCAGGGCATCACGACGCGCGCCCGCCGCGATGGCTCGGACTGGATCCTGACGGGGTCCAAGACCTTCATCACCAACGGCATCAACTCTGACCTCGTGCTCGTCGTGGCCCAGACCGACCCGGAGGCGGGTGCGCGGGGCTTCTCGCTGCTCGCGGTCGAGCGGGGTATGCCGGGCTTCGAGCGCGGCCGCAACCTCGACAAGGTGGGCCTGAAGGCCCAGGACACCGCTGAGATGTTCTTCGACGAGGTGCGCCTCCCCGCGACCAACCTCGTCGGTGAAGAGGGTCAGGGCTTCATCCACCTGATGGACGGGCTGCCGCAGGAGCGGCTGTCGATCGCGTCCGTCGCCGTTGCTGCCTCCCGCAAGGTCTTCGAGATCACCCTGGCCTACTGCAAGGAGCGCAAGGCCTTCGGCAAGCAGATCGGCTCGTTCCAGCACAACCGGTTCGTGCTTGCCGAGATGGCGACCGAGATCGAGATCGCCGAGACCTACTTCGACAAAGCGGTCCTGGAGCACAACGCCGGTCGCTTCACCATCAAGGACGCCGCGATGGCGAAGTGGTGGACGACCGAGCTGCAGAAGCGCGTCGTAGACCGGTGCGTCCAGCTCCACGGCGGTTACGGCTACATGATGGAATACCCCGTCGCAAAGGCCTTCATCGACTCCCGAGTCCAGACCATCTACGGCGGGACGACCGAGATCATGAAGGAGATCATCGGTCGGTCGCTCGGTGTCTGACAGCGTCCGCGCCTACGAGGACCGGCTCCGCGCGGGACAGGTCGAGCGCGCACCCGGCACCCTGCCGCCGCACTACCCGACCTGCTTCGGCTGCGGTCCCGACGCGGAGTTCGGGATGCACGTCCAGGCCCGCAAGGTGGGGGAGGAGATCCACGCCACCTACCAGTTCGGCCCCAAGCACTCCGGTGCACCCGGCATCGCCCACGGCGGCACGGTGGCGGCGCTCGTCGACGATGTATGCGGCTTCCTGCTCTTCGTCGTCCGCCAGCCGGCGGTGACCCGCAAGCTCGAGGTCGAGTACCTCAAGCCGGTGCTGGTCGGCGTGCCCTACGACCTGGTCGCGAAGGTCGACAGCTTCGCGGGCCGCAAGCTCTTCGTTTCGTGCGAGGGGCGCAATCCCGACGGGGTGCTGACCTTCCGCGGTAATGGGCTGTTCCTCACCGTCGAGGTTTCCCACTTCGACGCGGGGACCTCCTCGGGGGAGGGCCAGCCGCCGGTCGCCCTGTAGAGCATGACCAGTCCGGTCAGCACACAGATCACCTCGAAGCCGGTGGCGACGAGATCAGCGGCACCGACCGATTCGCGCCCGCCGCCTGCGATGCCGAACGGGATCCCGATCGTGCGCGTCCACGCCCACAGGCAGACGATGCCGAGGTTGGCCAGGACGCCCAGCGCCACCCACCGGGCGGTGGGCACGACGAACAGCAGGCCGGCGTAGGCGATCTGGGTCAGGGTGAGCACGACGAAGAAGCCGCCGAGCACCCCGGCCTCGGTGAGGTGCCCACCGATCACGGCGCCGTGGACGGCGGCTGCACCGAGGCTGCTCGCCGCCATGACGACGATCGGGAAGGGCCGGCCGTGGTGCGGGCGGTCGTCGGTGCGCCGCCACTCCAGCCAGAACAGCCCGGCGAACACGACAAACGGGAACGCGAACATCAGCACATGTGGTGCGTGCGGGGTCGTGGGGTCACCTCCGACGACCAGAGTGCGGTCCCTTGCGTCATAGGCGCATGACCCGTTGTGATGGTCTTTGCCTGATGGCGCCTCAGGCGGGGCCGGGAGGGCGATGCTGTCCACATGAACTGGCGCATCGGTGCGGCCGCGAACCTCGTGACGATGGTGGCGTACTTCGCCATCGTGGCAGCCATCATCGTGCCGTTGATCCGCGAGAAGCAGGTCAAGGCCAACCGCCTCGGCACGGCGACCGCGCTCATCTTCTTCACCTGCGCTGTCGTGCACGGCGGCCACGCGGCGCACGCGATCCTGCCGGAGTTCGGGATCGCCACCACGAGTGGCCTGGGCATGCGGCAGGCCTTCGACCCGCTGACGATCGGCTGGGACCTGTTCACCGCCGGTGTAGGGATCTACTACTGGACGCTGCGGCGGACCTACGGCGCGCTGATGAGCGGCGCCAAGCTCTTCGAGGACCTGCGTGAGCGCCAGCGGCAGGCACTCGAGATCAACGACGGCATCGTCCAGGGCCTCGCGACAGCCAAGCTGGCACTCGATCTGGACCAGACCGCAGTCACTCGCGAGGCGCTCGAGTCGACCCTGGCGTCGGCGCGCGGGCTCATCACTCAACTGCTCGGCGAAGTCGCCGACCGGCCAACCTTCGAGGCGGGGGACCTGCGCCGGTCCCGACCTGCCCTCCTGAGAAAGCCGTGACGGCGCAGGTCGTGGACGTGCTGCCGTTGGAGGCCGTGACCCGCAGCATCACCACACTCCTGGTCGACGACACCCCGACGTTGCGCATGCTCATGCGACTCGCTCTCGAGAACACCGGGTTCGAGGTCGTCGGGGAGGCCGGCGACGGCCTGGCCGGTCTGAACCTCGCGAAGGAGCTGCGGCCAGACCTGATCCTGTTGGACCTGGCGATGCCCGTCATGGACGGGCTGGAGGCGCTGCCCCTCATGCGGGCCGCGCTGCCGGACGTTCGCGTCGTCATCATCTCGGGCTTCGAGCGAAGCGCGATGGAGAGCCAGGTCATCGAGGCGGGTGCCGACGCCTATCTCCAGAAGGGGTTGGCCCCGGACGTCACGGTGGCGGCACTGTGGCAGCTCTTTGCTGGCCGCGCTCTGCCGCCAGCGACGGTGCCCCTGCCTCGGGCGCCGCTTCCTTCGCGACCCCTTGAGGACAACGCGCGGGTAGCCGCCCTCGAGGAGGATCTGGAGCAGCTCCTCTACCTGGTATCCCACGACCTGTCCGAACCGGTTCACATCATCAAGGGCTTCGCGCAGCGACTCGCTCGACGATCGCGCAGCGATGAGGAGGGCGAGTTCTGCGAGTTCATCGTCGACGCAGCAGACCGGATGCAGCGGCTGCTCGACGATCTTCTCGACTATGCGAAGGCCAGCCGGAGCGAGCTGCCGCAGGAGCTGCTCGACGGTCGTCGGCTGGTCGACGACGTCATCGCAGGGCTGGGCGCTGCCGCCACGAGCAATGGTGCTCGGGTGACCGCCGGCGACCTGCCCCGGGAGCTGGTTGCCAACCGGCTGGTTCTCACCCAGGTCCTGCACAACCTGGCGTCCAACGCGCTGAAGTTCGTGACGCCGGGGGTGGCGCCGCAGGTCCGGATCGACGCCGAGACGGTGCCGGGACGGGTGACCTTCCGGGTGCGGGACAACGGAATGGGCATCCCGCCCGAGCACTACGAGCGGATCTTTCAGCCGTTCAAGCGGCTGCATAGCCGGGATCGCTACCCGGGAAGCGGTATCGGCCTCGCCATCTGCCGTCGACTGGTGGAGCGGCAGGGTGGTCGCATCTGGGTGGAGTCCGGTCCGGCCGGCAGCACGTTCTTCGTGGAGGTCCTGACGTGACCCTTCCTCTCCCCGCCGAGCTATCGCAGAGCCGTCCTGGCTTGGCGGTGTTGCGCGGCGGCCAGCGGGGGCTGCGCCCGATCTCTCAGCAGTCCGCCCGCCACGAGTTCCTCGAGGAACGCCGGCAGAGTGGTGCCCTGACCAAGATGCACCTGCTCATGGTGGAGGACAGCGCGGCGGACGGGCGCCTGATCATCGAGCTGCTCCGTGAGGCGGGCGTCGACTGGCGGGTCGAGCGGGTCGAGCGGATCAGGGACGCGCAGGTCTACCTCGAGCGGCATCACGTCGACTGCGTGCTGCTCGACCTGGGGCTCCTGGATGCCGACGGGCTGGAAGGGCTGCGGCTGGTCGTGGGCGCCGGGCCGGAGATCCCGGTCGTCGTGCAGACCCGTCGCGACGATGATGTGTTGTCCTCCGAGGCGCTCCGGCACGGCGCACAGGACTACCTGCCCAAGCGCGACCTCGAGCCCCAGATGCTTGCTCGATCGGTGCGCTATGCGATCGAGCGCAAGGCCAGCGAGCTGCAGATGGTGCACCTCGCGCAACACGACGCGTTGACGTCGCTGGCCAACCGGGCGCTGTTCTTGGATCGTCTCGATACCGCGCTGGCAAGGAAGGCGGGGGTCGGCACGCTCTTTCTCGACGTCGACAACCTCAAGCTGGTGAACGACACGTTGGGGCACGAGGCAGGGGATCGGCTGCTCCTGGCAGTGGCGCGCGGGCTTCAGGAGGCGGTGCGACCCTCCGACACGGTGGCCCGCTTCGGCGGTGACGAGTTCGCGATCGTGTGTCCGGGCCTGCACGACTGGGAGCGGGCCCATGAGCTCGCCACCAGGCTGATGGAGCGGGTCTCCGCTCCGGTGATCCTCGGGACCAGGGTCTACGTACCGTCCGTCAGCATGGGGGTCGCGCTCTGTCGACCGGGCACGATCGCGACCACGGAATCCATGATCGCCAACGCCGACTTGGCGTTGTATGCGGCCAAGCGGCACGGCAAAGCCAGGTTCGAGCTGTACGACGACTCGTTACGGACGCGAGGCTCCCAGCAGCTCGCCCTGCAGGTCGAGTTGCGCGCCGCCTTCGTGGAGCACCAGTTCGAGGTCCACTATCAGCCCGAGGTCTCGCTGCTCACGGGTGAGCTCATCGCCGTCGAGGCCCTGGTTCGCTGGGAGCATCCGACGCGCGGGCTGCTGCCCGCGGGCGCCTTCATCGACGCCGTCGAAGAGAGCGGCCTGGTGGCGGGCCTTGGCACCTGGGTGATGGAGCAGGCGTGTGCGGCACTCGCGCAGTGGCCCTCCGGGATCTCCCCCCGATTCGCGATCAACGTCAGTCCCAGGCAGTTCTCCATGGTCGGCTTCGTGGCTGGCGTCGCGGAGGTCATGCGGGCTAGCGGCGTGCGCCCCGAGCAGCTCGAGCTCGAGGTCACGGAGTCGGCACTTTTGGTCGACGACTCGGTGGCGCAGGTCTTGCGGGACCTCCACGAGATGGGCATCCGACTCGCCATCGACGACTTCGGGACCGGGTTCAGCTCGCTCAACCACCTGAAGCTGTTCCCGGCTTCGACTGTGAAGATCGACCAGAGCTTCGTCGCCGGGCTCGGCAAGGACCCGGTCGACGAGGCGATCGTGGCGGCAGTCCTTGGCGTTGCTAGGAGCTTGGGCCTGTCGACCGTCGGCGAGGGCATCGAGACCGCCGCTCAGCAGACCCGGCTGCAGGAGCTGGGCTGCGAGCTCGGCCAAGGCTTCCTCATCGCGAAGGCCATGCCGTTGCAGCAGCTGTACGACACCTATGCGCGCTGACCCTGCTCAGTCGGACAGCAGCGCGGCGAGGGTGAGCCGGCGTAGCAGGGCGGTGCGCTGTGCCGGAAGCAACGGCGACTCGATGAGCGTTGTGGTGTTGAGCATCGCCAAGGCCGCGCCGACGGTCAGGGCGAGCTCATCCGAGGTCAGGTCCGGCCGCATCGGGGCAAGGGCGGCGCGCCACAGCTGCTCGTAGTGCCGCATCCGGCGGCGCAGGGAACGCCGGACCTCATCAGCCAAGGCGCGTTGCTCCCGCACCCACACGCCGATGAGGGCGCGTTCGTTGACCACCAGCTCGACGTGGAGGTCGACGAGCGTCGTCAGGTCATCGGTGCCCTGCGCGAGCTCGACCATCCGGTCCATGGTGCGGTCGACGATGGTCTCGAGCAGCACCTGCTTGGACGCGAAGTGCCGGTAGACCCCGGGGCCGCTGATGCCGGCGGCGGCGCCGATGTCGTCGATGCCGACGGCATGGAACCCCCGAGCAGCGAACAGCCGGGCCGCAGCCTCGAGCAGCAGCTCTCGACGGGGCGCGGCTTCAGTCACGACGGGCAGGTTAGCCTTGGTTCACATCATCGGAGGAGGATCTGCGTGCTCGCTCTGCTGCTCGACGACCTGACGGCCGAGCATCGCGAGCTGGCCGCGATCGTGCGAGCCACCGACCTCGACCTGCGGGTGCCCGCGGAGCCGTGGGACGTCCGCGACACCATCAGCCACCTGCTCGTCGGCAACGCCAAGGGATACCTGGCCGCGACCGATCCGGAGGGCTTCGCGGCCGAGCTGCCGCAGGTCCTCGCCGACCCGCCGGGCTACCTCGAGGGCTGGCTCGAGGCCGGCCGAGGACTCGAGAAGCTGCAGCTCATGGCCGCGTGGGACACGGGCTTCGCGAGGATGGTCGAGGCCTTCGCCGCACTGCCGCCGGGGACGAAGGTGCCCTGGTACGGCCCGCCGATGAGCCCACCGTCCTTCGCCACCGCCCGGCTCATGGAGTACTGGGCACATGGCCAGGACATCGTCGACGCTGCCGGCATGTCACGGGTGCCCACCGCCCGCCTCAAGCACATCGCGCACCTCGGGGTGCGGACCCGCGGCTTCTCCTACGCCGTCCGCGGGATGGCTGTCCCTGAGGGCGAGGTGCGGGTCACCTTGGCAGCTCCTGACGGCAGCACCTGGGAGTGGGGGAACGGCGACGACGCCGTGGTGGGCTCGGCCGAGGGCTTCTGCCTGCGCGTGACCCAGCGCCGGCACCGTGACGACACCGACCTGGTGACCACGGGCCCGCTGGCCGACGACTGGATGGACCACGCGCAGTGCTTCGCCGGGCTGCCGAGCGACGGGCGCCCCAAGGCATGAGCAGGTGGACCACTCCGGAGCGGGTGGCACTGCGCCAGCTCGCCAAGGACCTCACCGCCAAGGAGATCGCCCCCCACGTCGCCGACTGGGAGCGCGACGGCCTGCTGCCCAGGAGCCTGCACAAGACCTTCGCCGCGGCCGGCATCCTCGGGGTCGCCTTCCCCGAGGAGGTCGGCGGCTCGGGTGGTGACAGTGTCGATGCGGCCATCGTCACCGAGGAGATCCTGCTCGGCGGCGGCTCCGGCGGGGTGGTCGCGAGCCTGTTCACTCACGGCATCGCGTTGCCGCACATCGCCCATGCCGGTACGCCGGACCTGGTCGACCGTTACGTGCGACCGACCCTGGCCGGTGACCTCATCGGTGCTCTCGGGATCACCGAGCCGGGCGGCGGGTCGGACGTCGCCGGCCTCCGCACCACTGCTCGCCCCGACGGTGATCACTACGTGGTCAACGGCGCGAAGACCTACATCACCAGCGGCATCCGCGCCGACTTCGTCACCACGGCCGTGCGGACCGGTGCGCCCGGCCACGGCGGGATCTCATTGCTCGTCATCGACAAGGGGCTCCCCGGCTTCACGGTCAGCCCGCCGCTCGACAAGATGGGCTGGCGTGCCTCCGACACCGCCGAGCTGGCCTTCCAGGACGTGCGCGTGCCCGTCGGCAACCTGGTCGGTCGGGAGGGCGATGGCTTCCTGCTCATCATGCGGCAGTTCCAGACCGAGCGGCTCGCGCTCGCCACCCATGCCTGGGCGATGGCGCAGCGCGCCCTCGACCTGACGATGGTCTGGGTCAAGGACCGCGAGACCTTCGGTCGGCCACTGAGCAGCCGTCAGGTCGTCCGCCACCGCGTGGCCGAGATGGCGCGACAGGTGTGGGTCGCGAAGACGACCACGCGGGCGGCGTACGACGCCTGGCTCGACACCGGTGACGCCGTCACGGAGGTCTCCATGGCGAAGAACACGGCCTGCGCCGCCTGTGATCACGTGGTGGACGAGGCGGTGCAGCTGTTCGGCGGCCTCGGCTACATGCGCGAGTCAGAGGTCGAGCGGCACTACCGGGACTCGCGCATCCTGCGCATCGGCGGCGGCACCGACGAGATCATGAACGAGGTGATCAGCAAGCGGATCGGGCTGTGACCGGCCGCTAGGCTCTCGCGGGTGACCGACACCACGCCTGTCTTGGCCGCCTCCACCCCGAACCGCCCGGGTGCTGACGTGATCGCTGCCGTGGCCTTGGTCTTCGCCCTCGTGGTGGGCGGAGCGGTCGCGTTGGCTGTCACAGGTGACGACGACGCCACCCTCGTGGGCGCCCCCGGCGCGACCTCGGCGCCCTCCGAGCCGGGAGCCCTGCCGACGAACGAGCCGACGGACGAGCCCGCTCCGACGGGGCAGCCTGAGCCGGCCGCGACCACCCCCGCTGCGCAGCCGCCCGGCACGCAACCTCCCGCAGCAGGGGCCTGCACCTACACACCAGGCGGCGGCGCGAGCAAGGACGTCGGGGTGCCACCCGCGACGCCGCTGGCCGTCAGTGGGAAGACAGCGACGATCGAGACCACAGCCGGTCGCATCACGTGGACGCTCTCGCCGTCCGCGCCGTGCACCACCTC
The DNA here is from genome assembly GCA_046713755.1 of Mycobacteriales bacterium. GTDB lineage: Bacteria > Actinomycetota > Actinomycetes > Mycobacteriales > SCTD01 > JAUYQP01. The sequence goes on along the minus strand of JBKKBU010000211.1, from coordinate 3,187 downwards.
ATCCTTCGCGTTCCTCGCGGACAAGGGCTACTTCGACAACACTCCCTGTCATCGGCTCACGACGGCTGGCATCTTCGTCCTGCAGTGCGGTGACCCGACCGGGCAGGGCACCGGCGGTCCGGGTTACGCCTTCGCTGACGAGGCCCTCGATGGTGCGACCTACCCCGCCGGCACCGTCGCCATGGCCAACTCCGGGCCCGGCACCAACGGCAGCCAGTTCTTCCTCGTCTACGAGGACACCCAGTTGCCGCCTTCGTACACTCCTTGGGGCCGGATCACCGGTGGCCTCGACGTGCTCACCAAGGTCGCCGCGGCCGGCTCCGACCCGGAGGGCGATGGGGCCCCGAAGCAGCAGGTGACGATCAGCCGCGTCATGGTCCGCTGACGAGATGACCGAGGCGGGCAAAGCACTGCAGGACCTCGTCGACGAGGCCAACCTCGCTGCGCCCTTCGAGCTGGCGGAGCTCATCGACCGCTGCGCTCGCGAGCTCGGTGCCAGAGGGGCAGTGGCCTACGTCGCGGACCTGGCCCAGCGCACTCTGGTGCCCTTCCTCGCTCCCGGCGGCCCCGGCCAGGCGACTCAGCTGATGCCGCTCGGCGTCGACGCGACGCTAGCCGGGCGGGCCTACCAGACGATGGTCGTGCAGATCCAGGATGCCGGTGGCGAGGGCGCCCGGGTCTGGGTGCCGTTGCGGGTGGGCACGGCCAGAATGGGTGTCCTGAGCGCGACGGTGGACAGCGCCTTCATGCTCGGTGAGTCCGGCGGGCTGGAGGACGAGCTCACCCGGCTGGCCACGGCCTCGGCTGCGCTCATCCTGGCCAACGAGCCCTACAGCGACGCCTTGGTCAAACTGCGCCGGCGCAGCGAGATGGGGCTGGCAGCCGAGATCCAGTACGCCCTGCTGCCGCCCCTGACCTTCACCAGCCGGCCCGTCAACGTGGCCGCTGTCCTGGAGCCCTGCTATCACGTGGCCGGCGACACCATCGACTACGCAGTCGATGCCGACCTCACCCGGGTCGCTGTCTTCGACGGCATGGGGCACGGCCTGCAGAGCGCGCAGTGCGCCGTCCTGACGGTGGCGGCCTATCGCAACGCCCGGCGGTCCGGCCGGTCCATCACCGACACCCTGCAAGAGATCGACGTTGCCCTGCTCACCGGCATGGGCGGTGAGGTGTTCACGACGGCAGTGATCCTCGAGCTCGACACGGGCAGCGGGCTGCTGCAGTGGGTCAACGCCGGTCACCCCGAGCCGTTGCTGCTGCGCAACGGTCGACTGGTCAAGAGCCTGCACGTCGAGCCGCGCCCGCCGCTCGGGCTCGGGCACCTGCTGGACACTACGGAAGTGGAGATCGGCCGCGAGCAGCTCGAGCCGGGGGACCAGCTGCTGCTGTTCACCGACGGGGTCGTCGAGGCCCGGTCGCCCGGGGGCGACTTCTTCGGCATCGAGCGCCTGACCGACCTCGTCATCCGGCATCTCGCCGGCGGGCTCTCCGCTCCGGAGACGATGCGCCGGGTGGTGAAGGAGCTGCTCGACCACCAGCAGGACCAGCTCAGCGATGACGCCTCCCTGCTGCTGCTCGAGTGGCGCAGCGACACCGCCGAGGCCCTACCGAGCTGAGGTCCTACCCAGCAGAGGTTCTACCCAGCAGAGGTCCTGCCCGGCTGACGGGCATCAGTCGACTCCACAGACCTGAGCAGCCAGGAGCACCAGCGTGCGGGCGACCTGCACCAGCTGGCTCGCGGGCACCCACTCGTCGGGGGCGTGAGCCTGGCGGATGTCACCGGGGCCGTAGTGCAGGGTCGGGATGCCGCTGCCCACGAGCAGTCGCAGGTCTGAGCCGTAGGGCACCCCGTGGACCGCGGGCACCGTGCCGTGCAGCTCCTCATGGGCCGCCGACACCATTCCCACGAGGGGGCTGTCCGTCGCCACCTCTCCGGGCGCGAACTGCCCGCCACACCACTCGACCACGACCGGGTGCGCCCTCAGCCAGGGATCGTCGGCGCAGACCTGGGCGACGGCCTCCTCGAGCTGGGCGCGCGCGTGCTCGACGGGCTCGCCCAGTGCCACGCCCAGCCGGCCTTCGGCGACGAGCAGGTCCGGCACACTGCTGGCCCAGTCGCCCGCCCGCACGGTACCGACCGACAAGGCGTACGGCAGTCGGTAGCCAGCCATGAGCGGGTGCGCATCCTGGTTGCGGCTGGCTTCGAGGCGGCGTAGGGCCTGATGCACGAGCACGTACTTCTCGATCGCATCCACCCCGTCGAGCCGGACACTGGCGTGCGCTGAGCGCCCGGGCACGAGGAGCCGAAAGGTCAGGGCTCCGGCGCAGGCGGGGACGATCGCCAGGCCGGTCGGCTCGCAGACGATCGCCATGTCACCACCGTGACCGCGCTGCAGGGTGGCGAAGGTGCCGAGCCCGCTGTCCTCCTCGCCGACCACGCTCTGCACGGTCACCCGGCCGCGCAGTCGGACACCGGCGCTGCGCAGCGCCTCGACGGCGATGATCTGGGCGGCCAACCCACCCTTCATGTCGCAGGCACCTCGACCGAAGACCCGGCCGGCGCTCACCGTGGGCTCCCACGGCGAGCGGCCCCACAGCGCCAGGTCTCCGGTCGGCACCACGTCGATGTGGCCGTTGAGGACCAGGGTCGGGCCGTCCTCGGAGGGATCGGCACCCCACGAACCGACCAGCCCCCAGGCCTCGTCCCGCGGCGCTTCCAGGCCGGGGAAGTCAGGGTGCGAGGTCGTCGCCGGCAGGTCGATCGACCACAGGTCGGTGTCCATGCCGCTGGCTGCCAACCGGGCCGCGAGGCGGTGCTGGGCTTCGCTCTCCGCTGCCGACCCGGTGATGCTCGGGACGCGAATGAGGTCCTGCAGGAGACTGACCAGGGCGCCCTCGTCGACGGCGGCCAGGGCATCGGCGACGCGCGGGGGCAGGTCGCGGATCCGTTGGACCGGCAGGGCGTTGGCGGTGACGTCGGATCGGAGCACGTCACGATCATGGGCCGTCGCGGCGGCTACTGGCCGGTTTTCGGGCACAGATGGTCAGAAAGGATCCGGAGGTCCGTCCGGTTGAGTCACCGGTGTCGGGCTCGCCGTCACGCCAGCGCGATGACCAGGTCCGGCTCGGTGACCGCGCGGACGTCGTCCACGGAGACCCCCGGGGCCAGCTCGCGGAGGACCAG
>JBKKBU010000210.1:0-4349 GCA_046713755.1 Mycobacteriales bacterium | reverse complement strand
CCGTGGACCCGGGACCTCCCGGATCGAGATCCGGTGCCACCAGCGCCCTGGCCCACCGGCCCAGCCGTCCCCGAAACCGTCCTCACCAGGTATCTGTGCGAGGCAGATCTCACCCGGCTCGTCCTTTCCCCCCAAAGCCAACCGCTCGACGTCGGCCGCACCCGACGCCGGCACACCCACGCGATGTGGCTCGGCGCCTGCCAGCTGTGGCAGCACCAGTGCCCCACCACCGGCTGCCACGCCCCCGTCCAGCTCCTCGAGATGCACCACCCCATCCCGTGGAGCGAAGGCGGCGACACCTCGCTCGCGAACAGCCTGCCGTTGTGCGGCCGCTGCCACACCCGCGTCCACGAAGGCAACACCCTCACCCTCCGCGACGGCCGACGCCTCGGACCCCACGGCTACCTCGACACCACCGAGCCGTCACGGCTGCCGGACCCAGGAGCCGCAGCAGCCCGATCCGCCCGGACGCAACGGCGCCAGCCCCGCATCGAGACCTTGCGCGCCCCGACCAACTTTTCCGCCCTCAGCCAGGACCTCGCTGAGGTCAAGGATTCAGGACGGCCCGGGCGAGCTCTCTCAACTCGTCGTCGGGGATCGACTCCGCGACGGCATGGGGGAGCCGCAGGGTCCCCTTGCCGCTGTCCAGCTCGGGATGCCGGGTCGCAAAACCAGCGTCCCGATCGTGGTCCCAGCCATACAGCGACAGCCCGTGCTTCCAGGCGGCGACGTGGAGGCGGCGGTCCCCGACCACGTACGTCGGCATCTTGTAGGACAGCAGCACGTGAGCCGACGGATGCGCCTCGAGGATCAGTCGGTGAACCCGGTCGTATAGCGTCCGGCTGTCCGGTGGCAGGGCGGCGAGGTAGGCATGCACGGACTCGTCAACGTGGTCCTTCATAGATCGCAGCATGCCGGACCAGCCAGCCTGGTGTCGCCGTCCTCGTCCGGCCGTGACTGACCTAGATTCCTGGATATGTCCGACCGTCGGGCGTACGCCCCCTGGGAGCCCAGGGCAGTCGCACGTCCGCATCCCCCTGCAACCGTTCGGCTCGCCGACGAAGCGGATGCCGTCGCTGCAGCCGCCCTTGCCCTCACGGTCGCGGAGGGAAGCCTCGATGAGTGGCAGCAGCGGCTGACGCGGGATGTGGTCCTGGCCGACCGGTGGCTGTTCGTGTCGCACGTGCAGACCGACGTCGTCGGCTACTGCCGCCTCAACCTCGTGGCCTCGGACACACCTGCACCCGACGGCTACTACCTGGTCGGGCTGGTCGTCGCGGAGCAGCACCGGCGCGGGGGTGTCGGGGCGGCGCTCATGCAGCTTGCCATCCAGCAGGCAAGACAGGTGACCGACCAGCTGTGGTCGTTCTACGGCGAGGCGAATCGCGCGTCAGCGGCACTGCACGGCCGGCTCGGGTTCGTCGAGCAGCTCAGGGGGTGCATCGGCTTCCCCGGTCAGCCTCCTGACAGCTGCGACGTCCTCGTCCGGCGCTCGCTAGGTGAAACGCTTCAGTCGTCCCAGCCGTAGTCCTTGCGGAGCGCCGCGGCAACCCGGTCGAAGCGGCGGCGGTCGAGGACCGCGCCCTCCCGGCGGAGGCCGGTCTCGGTCAGCTCCAGCACCCGGTCCAGTCGCACCCAGCTCGGCCGGTCCTCGCCGTCCCAGGGGCCGGTGCCGATCGAGAGCCAGTGCCGCTGCCCGTGACGCTCCGCGTTGCTGGAGAGCATCAGCGCGAGCAGGCCGTCGCCGTCGCGCCCGACCACGAGCGCGGGGCGGTCCTTGCCGCGGCTCGGATCGTCCTCGTAGGGCACCCACGTCCAGACCACCTCGCCGGGGTCGGCGCGCCCGTCCGGCTGGGGGGCGTAAGCGAGGCGCTGGCCGCGTCGTACATCACGGCTTGGTGGGCGCGGCGTACGCGGACTCGGCGCGGCTCCGCCCCGTCGGTGCTGCACCTGCCGAAGAACGCGAGGGGCCTCGCGGACGGCGACCCGACCGACTGCTCGCGCGACGCTTGCCCAGTTGACGGCCACCTGCGGACGTTACCTCCACCGCACCATCGCGCCGAGCCCCCGCACTAGGGTCGCCGACATGTCCACCGCAGCGACAAGTACGCCCGCCAGCAAGGCTCGCATCGACATGATCGGTGACGTCGCCGAGCTGGTCCTCGACGGTCCGCCGCTGAACCTCTTCGACGGCCAGATGATCGCCGACGTGGCCACCGCCGTTCGGAGTCTGCGGGGCAGCGGCGCGCGGGCGGTGCTGGTCCGGGCTGAGGGCAAGGTCTTCTGCGCAGGCGTCGACGTCCACCACTTCCGCGGCCGTGACAACGCCGGTGGTGCGGCCCTCATGCAGACCTTCCTCGACATCGTCCACGAGCTCGAGGCACTGCCCGTCCCGACGATCGCCGTCGTACACGGTCTCAACCTGACGATCGGCTTCGAGCTGGTGCTCGGCTGCGACCTGCTGTGGGCGGCGGAGGAGGCGAGCATGGGCCTGGTCGAGGCGACCGTCGGCCTGACCCCGGGTGGCGGTGGCACTCAGCGGCTGGTCGCCCGTGCTGGCGTCGCGCGCGCGGCAGAGGCGGTGCTCACGGGGCAGATCTATGGCGCCACGGAGCTGCAGCAGTGGGGGGTCGTCAACCGGGTGCTGCCCCGCGCGACGTTGCTGGAGCAGGCCCGTGCGCACGCCGCTGCCCTCGCCGCCGGTCCGACGCTCGCGAGTGGTTGGGGCAAGCAGATCCTGCTCGCGGCGCGCGACGGGGGAGTCGAGGCGGCGGACGCGATCAGCTCGGAGGTCAGCGGCCGGGTCTTCGAGACCGCGGACCTCGAGGCAGGCATCGGCTCGCTGCTCGAGCACGGCCCAGGAAAGGCCGTCTTCAGCGGTCGTTAGCGAGCAGTGCCTGCGCGGCGGTGTAGGTGGCCATGACCAGGCCCTCGTGAGCTGGCAGGTGCACGCCGCCGAACTTCTCCAGTGCCAGCAGGCTGTCCGAGACCATGAACAGCGCACCGCCGGTGGCCGTCACCGGGTCCCCGCTGTCGAGGGCGGTCAGGGCCATCGCCGCGAGGGCACCGGAGTAGGCCAGCACCGGGAGTCGGTCCTTGCCCGTCCGCGACCAGAGGTAGCCGTTGAGCCCGGCCCAGGCCAGGGCGTACGGCAACGCGGCCGCCGGCTTGCGACGCAACAACCCGCCGCCGGGACGGCCGCGGATCGCCACGATCCACGCCGCATGACTGGCGAGGAACGAGGCGAGCCCGGCAGTAAATGCCGCGTCCCCCTTGCCGAGCAGCGCGACGTCACCACCCCAGCCGAGGGCCAGCGCGCGCCGCGAGTCGGCATCCGCCGTCACGCCGAGCATCGGCATCAGCAGTGGTTTTGTCAGCCGGCGGGAGGATCGCCGTCCGGCCGTCGCGAGCAGCGCGTCGGTGGCGGCAAGGGCGGCGTAGGCCAGCTTGAGCGGGGGCACGAGCGCAGGCTATCCAGGTCGGTTGACGCCGACCACGCGCCAGCCGGTCGCGGTCGCGTGCAGCTCGGTGCCCGACCCCGGTGCGACGTCGATGTCCCATACCGCCTCGAGCGGTGCTCGGAGCGCGCACACCACGGCCGCCTTGATGACCGCAGCGTGCGTCACCGCCACGAGTCGCCCCGGCTCGTCGTGCCACGAGGCCAGCAGCCCGCCGACCCGGTCGACCAGCGTGCAGAGGGACTCGCCGCCATGGCTGTCGTACGCCGGATCCGCGCGCCAGCCAGCGAGATCGAGCTCCGCCAGCTCCCGCCCCGTCCAGGACCCGAGGTCCCACGGCGCGAGCCGCGGCTCCACGGGAGCGCCGGCGACGAGGCAGCGCAGTGCCGGGGACGTGACGACCGATCCGGTGCGGCCGAGGAAGCCCGACAGGTCCGGCAGGTCCCCGACCGCGGGCTCATCAGCCGGCACGACCGACGACCGGGTGGTCGCGGTGCCGGCGTGGCGGACGAGCAGCAGCCGGAAGGGACTGGTCAGACCCGCAGCTCGGCCGGGCTGTCAGGGACCCGGACCCGCGCGGCCCGTTCCGACAACAGGCCGAAACCCGCGCCCAGGGCGGCATACAGCAGCGCGAGCAGCCCCAGCGACCTGATCCGGAAGTCCCACACGAGCGTCGCCGGGACCTCGACCGGGTCGGCGTTGTCGGGCAGCAGCAGGTAGCCGACCGCGATGACGACGAGCGCTCCGGTGATGACGAGGGGGAGCCGCACAGAGGGCCCGAGCCCACGGCGCCCGAGGGCCCGCAGGCCGGCGTACGCCGCCGTCACCACGGCGACGCCCAGCGCGACGGCGAGCAGGTACGACGACGTGCGGGTCGTGATGGTCTCGGGG
>JBKKBU010000209.1:0-2602 GCA_046713755.1 Mycobacteriales bacterium | reverse complement strand
GGTAGACCGGCTTGATCAGCTTCGTGACGCCGCTTGTGACCAGGATCTTGTTGTCCGGCAGCGTCACCAGCGAGGGGTACCAGCGGCCGTACTTCATCATCCCGCCGGCCGCCCAGGTGTTGCGCTCGGGGTCGTAGAGCCGGCTGTTCTTCAGGCCCTCGAGCTCAACGACGCCGTAGGTCGGCTGACCGGGTACGCCCGGCTCCTGGTAGTACGCCGTACCGCCCGCGTCGAGCACGCGACCGTCGGCCAGCAGCAGCTGGTCGGAGCAGAACAGGTCGCCGTCGTTGCGGGTCTCGTCGTTGTTGTAGAGCCCACCCGGCAAGAACTCGCCGTCGACGCCCTTCGGGTTGCTGACGGGGTCGACCTCGCTGCGCTGCCACGTCGGCCGGGGGCCACGCAGGTCCAGAACCCGCACCGCGTCGTTCTGCGCGACATGGCCAAACTCGGCCACCCCGTTGACCTCCGGGTCCTCCATGCCCTCGAGCGCATCCCAGTAAAGGATCTTGCCGTTGGGGAGGACCACCACGGAGGCGCCGGCGGGCTTGCAGATCGAGCGGCCGTCCTTGTCCTCCACACACGCCGCGCCGGGCTCCTCGAAGGGAGCCAGGAAGCGACCCGTGGTCGACAGGTCGGCAGCGGCGGCCGGCGCGATGAAGCCCACCGGCAGCACACCAGCGGCGAGCGCCACGGCGGCTGCACCGCCGAGCGGGCGCCGTAGGGCGGCTCGGGGCAGGAAGCGGGATCGGGACATGGCACGGACCTCTCGGTTCGGGGACAGCGAAGACCGGTTGCCTCGGACTTTCGTGAGACAGGGCCCCGATACCCCTGTGCAGGCGCACAAGACCTATGCCGATGAAGTGGGCCGTTCCGGCGCGTTGGCCTGGTCGCTTCCGCGTTCGGACTGTGCGCCCGGCTGTCGCAGCCGACGACTTCGGCCTACCGTGTACGACGTGGCTAAGCGGCAGACCTCGCGGTGACCTTGCGGTGACATTGCCCATCGGTCGACCAGTCGGTCGACCGCTCCCCCGCTCGCCTGCAGTCGCCGACCTCGGGCTGACCCTGTTGGCCGACCTCGACCGGCTCACGGAGCGCCTCGTCGAGGCGATCCTCACGGAGGACCCGTCGTACTCCACCCGCGCCGGCGTCACGCGGGAGGACCTCGCGCGCAGCTGCCACGCGAACCTGCAACGGCTGCTGGAGGCGCTCGGGGGGCTCAGCGACCTCTCCAGCGAGGACGCCTTCGACGCGCCCCGCGAGACCGGCCTGCGGCGCGCCCAGCAGGGCCTGCCGCTCGAGTCGGTGCTGCATGCCTACCGACTCGGCTACCGCACGATCTGGGAGGGCCTGGTCGAGCAGGCCCGGGGCGGTGGTCCGGGCAGCATCGATGCCCTCGTGACGGCTGCCAGCGAGGTGTGGGAGCTCGTCGATCGCTACTCCGCGGCCGTGGCCGACTCCTACCGCGCCGCCGAGTCCGAGATCGCGCGCCGCGACGACCGCCGCCGCGAGGCGCTCCTGGATGCGCTGCTCGAGGGCCGTGGCACCGACCGGAGCGTCGCCGCCGATGCGGCAGCGACACTCGACCTGCCCGAGCACGGCCGCTTCACCGTCGTGGTCGTCCACACCGCCGCCGCGTCCAGCGGCACGGGCAGCGGCGCCCGTGATGCGCTGGCGGTGCGCGGCTACCGCTCTGCCTGGCGTACCCGCGCCGACCGCGAGGTAGGCCTGGTAGGTCTCGGCCGTGGCGGCCTCGAGGAGGTGCGCGCGGGACTGCTCGTCGTGCCGGGCATCCGCGCCGGCATCGCACCCGCGGTGGAAGGGCTCGCCGAGGTCGACATGGCCCACCGGTTTGCCGAGACCGCGCTGCGCGCCCTGCCTCCGGGTCGCTCGGCCGTGGTGGACCTCGAGTCCGTCCTGCCGGGTGCGCTTCTCGTCACGGCACCCGACCTCGCGGGCCGCCTGGTGCGGCGTGCCCTCGGGGGCGTCCTCGACCTCGAGGGCGACGAGCGGCAGGTCCTGCTCAGCACCCTCACGACCTGGCTCGACACCGGGGGATCAGCCGGCCAGACCGCCGCTCGCCTCTACTGCCACCGCAACACCGTCCTCAACCGACTACGCCGCCTCGAGGCCCTCACGGGTCGCTCGCTCGATCGCGTCGACGACCTCGTCGAGTGGTCGCTCGCCCTGCTGGCGCTGGACCTGCTGCCGCGCACCGACGAGTCCTGACCTGACAGCGCAGCCGGGAAGGGGTACGACGGACCCGTGCACCTGATCCGCGCCCTCGCCGCCGCTCTGCTCCTGCTGCCCGTCACCGCTTGCTCCGAGGGCGACTCGGTCGCTCGTTCCACGTCACTCCCGCCGAGCCCACTGCCCGGCTCGGGGTCGCCGGCCACGAGCGGTGGCCTGCGGACGGGCACACCCGAGGTGCTCACCACCGGGCTGTCCGCGCCGTGGGGCATCGCGTTCCTGCCCGGCGGCGACGCGTTGGTCAGCGAACGTGACACGACGCGAGTGCTGCGGATCCCGCGCACCGGCGGCCGCGCCGTGGAGGTACGCCGGATCGGCGAGGCACGGCCAGCCGGTGAGGGGGGTCTGCTCGGGC
>JBKKBU010000208.1:0-4705 GCA_046713755.1 Mycobacteriales bacterium | reverse complement strand
GCCACGCCCAGCCGCGATCCGGGTCGGCGTAGTAGTGGAACTCGTCCATCACCACGAGCCCCGCGTCGGTAAGTCGTCCCTCGCGCAGTGCCTGGTTGGCCAGGATCTCGGCGGTGGCGCACACGATGGGCGCAGCCGGGTTGACGGCGGCGTCGCCGGTGAGCATCCCGACCTGCTCGGCGCCGAAGACGTCGCAGAGCGCGAAGAACTTCTCGCTGACCAGGGCCTTGAGGGGTGCGGTGTAGAACGACCGGCGCCCCTCGGACAGGGCAGCGAAGTGGGCTGCAGTGGCGACGAGCGACTTGCCACTGCCGGTCGGCGTCGAGAGCACCACATGCTCGCCGGACACCAGCGCGAGCAGCGCCTCCTCCTGCGCGGGGTAGAGGACGAGGCCCTGCGCGGTGGCCCAGTCGACGAAGGCGTCGACGACCGCGTCCGGATCCCGGTCGGCGGGCAGCTCGAGTGTCAGGGCACGAGCCCGGCTGACAGGACGGGCCGGGGATCGCCGGTCACGTCGAGCGCGTCGAGAGGCACTCGCTTCCACAGCAGCAGCAACAGGTCCGACGCCGGTCCGGTCACCGTCGCCAGGTGATCGCCGGAACCCAGCACGCGGTCCAGCAGTGCGTCGGTTGCCACCAACCGGAGTGCGCCGGCCAAGTCCTCGATGCGCCCCATCCGCAGCTGCCGCGGGACGAAGACGTCGAGCACCTCGTCGACGCCATCGGCCGCGAACGTGGCATCGAAGGCCATCCCGGTCCCGACGGCGTCCTGCGCGTCCCACAGGTGCACGGCCGTCTCGTGGGTCTGGCGGCGCAGCCACCAGCCGACCGTGCGCGGCTTCGCCCCGAAGTGCCAGCAGGGCTCGTCGGGGGACGCCTCCGTGAGGCGGACCAGCAGCGCCTGGGCGCCCGCCCGGTACCACTCGACCAACTCGGCGCGGCCGGCTGGCTCGTCGGTCGGCTCCTCGGGTGGGGAATCGCTCCGGGTCGCGGCCGCCGCCCAGCGATGCACGTTGCCGAGGTGGTGCGCGAGTGCTCGCAAGTCCCAGTCGGGACAGGCGGTGATCCGACGCTCGAGGTCGCTGCACTCCAGCAGCTGCCCGAAGGCAGTGGTGTCAGCGGCGAGGCGGTCCAGGAGGACCTGCCGGGGGAGGGTCACGGTCGGAAGGCTAGCCAGGGGAGTGGCGCGCCGCTGCGTCGTACCGCACGATCTCTGGCATGCCGACCTCGCTGCGCCCCGCCCTGCTCTCGCGGCCGACCGACGAGGAGCACCGCGTCACGACGCTGGAGCTCTTCTTCGACCTGGTCTTCGTCTTCGCGATCACCCAGATCACCTCGTTCGTGGCGGCCGACCTCACCGCGTCGGGGGTGGTGAAGGGCCTGCTGCTGGTCGTGCTGCTGTGGTTCGCCTGGGCCAGCTACTCCTGGCTCGGCAACGTGGCGAAGGCCGACGAGGGCGTGCTGCGGCTCGGTCTGGTCGGCGCCATGGGCGGGCTGTTCGCCGTGGCGCTCGCGGTCCCGGAGGCCTTCGGGGACACCGGTGGCGGCCTGTCCGCGCCGCTGGTGCTGGCGCTGGGGCTGTCGTTCGTGCGGATCACGCACCTGGTGGTCTACGCCGTGGCGGCCGAGGGCAACCGCGACCTGCTGCGGCAGCTGCTCATCACGGCTGCCCCGGTCACGCTGGCCTGTGGGCTGCTCGTCACCGGGGCACTGGTCGGCGGCGACGCGCAGCTCGCGCTGTGGCTGCTCGCCGGAGTCATCGACTGCAGCGCCTACTACATCGGTGGCGCGGAGGGCTGGGAGCTGACGTCGCCCGCGCACTTCGCGGAGCGGCACGGCCTGATCGTCATTATCGCGATCGGCGAGTCGATCGTGGCGATCGGCGTGGGGGTGTCGTCGCTCCCGCTGACAGGGGCGGTGCTGCTCGCGGCGGTGCTCGGACTCGCGGTCAGCGTCGCGTTGTGGTGGACCTACTTCGACGTAGTGGCGATCGTCGCGGAGCGGGTGCTGGCCGGCAAGACCGGACTCGACCGGGCCCGGCTTGGCCGGGACTCCTACAGCTACCTCCACCTGCCGATGGTGGCAGCGATCATCTTCATGGCGGTCGGGATGAAGAAGGTCATGTCCTCCGTCGCCGACACCGAGGGACACGACCTCTCCGATCCCATCACCGGGATCACGCTGGGCGTCCTCTACCTTGGGGCGTCGGTCTACCTGCTGTCCCACATCGCGTTCCGGCTGCGCAACATCGGCACCCTCAACCGGGCCAGGCTGCTGGTCGCGGTGGGCCTGGTGCCGCTGATGCTGGTGGCGGCGCAGGTGCCGGCGCTGGTCGCCCTCGGGCTGCTGGCCGTCGTGCTGCTCGGCCTCGTCGCCTTCGAGTCGGTGCGGTTCTCCGAGGCGCGCGACAAGATCCGCCACGAGGGACACGGCCCGTCCGGCGCGCTCGAGTAGGGCCGCGCTCGCGCCCGGATCAGGTGAGCAGCAACGCGAGGGTCTCCGCGACGCAGACCGGCTTGTCGATGCCCTCCGCCTCGACCTCGACCCGCTGCTTCACCATCAACCCGCGGGGGTGGTCGTCGACCGCCACCGGAGTCGACCAGGCACGCACCCGGGTGCCGACCGGCAGCGGGACCGGGAAGCGCACCTTGTCGCTGCCGTAGTTGATCGCCGCCGAGAAGCCCTCCCGGGGGGTGAGCGGGCTGGCCAAGGCCGGCAGCAGGGACACCGTCAGGTAGCCGTGCGCGATGGTCCGGCCGTAGGGCCCGGTGGCTGCGCGCTCGGGGTCGACGTGGATCCACTGGTGGTCGTCGGTGGCGTCGGCGAAGCGGTCGACCCGCTCCTGGTCCACGAGCAGCCAGGGGCTCGGTCCCAGCTTGGTTCCCACCAGGGCCTTGATGTCGTCGGCTGCCATGCCGCCATCCTGACAGGCCCTGCTGCCAGGATGGGGCGATGAGCCGGGGGACGCCACAGGAGCGGGCCGAGCGCAACAAGCGGATCGTCGCGCTGCGCCGGGCCGGCAAGACGCAGCGCGAGATCGCGGCCGAGGTGGGTCTCACGCAGGGCAGCGTCCTGCGCATCCTCGCCGACACCCCCGGTCTGCCGGCCTCCGAGGACCTGCGCGCGGCCCGCACCATGAAGCGGACCAGCGCGCAGCACCAGGAGGCCAAGACCCGCTTGCGCGAGCACCTGGCCACGACGACCGGGCGGTTCCGCCCCACCGAGCTCGCCGAGGCAGTGGGAGTGACGGTCACCGTCTTGCGCACCCTGCTCACCGAGACCCAGCGGAGGCGCCTGGTCCCCCATGAGCCGGGGCCACGCCGTAGGGCGCTGCAGGAGACCACTGATGAAGTCCTGCTGGACTTCGCGCGCACGCTCGGCGAGACCGGGCCGGTGACGACCGAGCGCTGGGACACCGAGCGCGACCGAGCGCACATCGCGTCGTCAGGCATCGTCGGCTCGCGCTTCGGTGGCTGGCTGCGGTTTCTGGCCAAGGCCGGCGTCCCCCACACCATCGCGCCGACCGGCGAGTGGCAGCGCTTCACCGAGGACGAGCTTCTCGACGCCGTCGCGACCTTCCTCGCGCGACCGCATGGCGACGGGCTCGAGAGCACGACCGACCAGTGGACCAGCTACGCCGAGGGCAACCCGCGGGCGCCGGGGCTCTACACCCTCCGCCATCGGATCGGCGGGTGGGAGGAGGTCAAGTCGCGCGCCCTCGAGCACCGGGCGGCTCAGCGCGCGGCCAGCCGCCACGCGTAGAGCACGGCGGCCACGGCCGTCGCGAGGTTGAGGCTGCTCACCCCTTCGCGCATCGGGAGCGCCACGACGGCGTCCGCTCTGGCACGGGCGGCCGGACCCACCCCGTGGCGCTCGCTGCCGACCACCAGGACGGCGTCGTCGGGGATCCGGCCCAGCGGATCGCCGTCCGCGTCGAGGACCAGCACCGGGCCGGTGACGTCGGCCGGGGTGCAGGTCAGCACCGGCAGCGCGTAGTGCAGGCCGGCTGCTCCCCGCAGAACGGTCGGGTGCCAGGGATCCAGATCACTGTGCACGGCCACCCCGCTGGCGCCGGCGGCAGCAGCGACCCGGATCGCCGCGCCGGCGTTGCCCGCATGCCGCACCCCGTCGAGCAGCACCAGGGGCGCCGATCGCACGATCAAGACCGCGTCGTCGTACGCCGGCCGGCGGGCGCTGCCCGCGATCCCGGTCGGGTGGTCGACCGCTCCGACCACGGCGCGCCCGAGCAGGACCGCCCGGATGTCCGGGGCCAAGTCGGTCGCGAGGGCTGCGGCCGCGTCGATCGACGTCACCCGGACCTCGTCGACGAGCTCGGGGGCGAAACGCAGCGCGTGCTTGACGGCATGGAAGCCTTCGAGGAGAACCACGGGGGACGTCACAGCGGGACAGGGAAGCAGATCCGGCGTATCGTGGTTAGTGGTTGAACACGCAACAACCTGAGGAGAACGACATGCCGGCCGTCACTGCCGACCCCCTGGCCCTGCCCCGCATCCCGGCCGCGGGGCTCGGTGACGTGGTGCGACCGGTGCGCTCCGTGACGACGGCACCGCAAGGGCATGAGGGGGAGGGATTTCCGGTCCGTAGGGCGTTTTACGGCATCGACACCAGGGACCTCGACCCGTTCATCATGATGGACCAGATGGGCGAGGTGGACTACGCGCCGGGCGAGCCCAAGGGCACCAACT
>JBKKBU010000207.1:0-5286 GCA_046713755.1 Mycobacteriales bacterium | reverse complement strand
CCTTGTAAGCGGTAGGTCGTCGGTTCAACCCCGACATCCGGCTCCACGAAACCGCAGGTCACAGCACCTGCGGCCAGTCGGCCGGGTCGCCGACACGCGTGCGTGGGACGAACAGCGGGGCCAGCCGGCGCTCGTGACGGGTCCGTCCGAGAGCGACGAGGCCGCCCTGCTCCCGTAGGCCGTAAGGCGTCACGGCAGGATGCGCCAGGCGACGTGACGAGGAGTGGCAGATGAGTGACGAGCGGTTCGAGGTCCAGCGGCGGGTCGATGTCTCCCCTGAGATCATCTTCGACGTGCTGACGGATCCGCAGGGGCACGTGGCGATCGACAGCTCAGGGATGCTCATGTCTGCCGACGGCGATCGGGTCACGAAGCCCGGCGACACCTTTGTCGTGCACATGGACCGGGCGGCGCTGAACGACTACCCCATGGGCCAGTACGACGTCACTGTGATCATCACGGAGCTGGTGCCGAACGCGTTGATCGAGTGGACCATCTCCGGGACGATCCAGCCGCCACTGAAGCACCTGTACGGATACCGGTTGGAGCCAGTCGAAGGCGGAACGCTCGTCTCGTCGTACTACGACTGGAGCCAGATCGATGAGCGGTACCGACCAGCTGGGATCTTCCCGGTTCTCCCTGAAGCAGCCTTGCGCGCGACCCTTGGCATCCTCGACCGCACAGTGCGACCTGGCAGGTCGGCCTCGCCTGCCGGACCGACCCCTCGTGAGCACCCCGCGTCGAACGGCGCGCCGTGAAGGTTGGTGTCGGGGGTAGCTGCCGCCACCCCTGAGTCAAGAACGCTGTTGCCGCCTCGACGGCGTCGACGTCGATCTGCGCGTAGCTGCAGCGGTCATCCACGTGCGGCGATTCCTGTGTTCCGCGTGCAACCGCGTGCGGCGGTGGCGCGTGTAACGCTTCGACAGGTTGCTCTGGCCGGATGGGGGATTCGCATGGCTGCCAGCCGCGAAAGCGACTTCACCGCCTTCTACGACGCGTCGTGGCTGCGCACGGTCGCCTGCGTCTATGCGCTCGTCGGAGATCTCGGGGAGGCCGAGGACCTGGCCCAAGAGGCGTACAGCAGGGCCTGGCCCCGCTGGTCGTCGCTGCGCGACTTCGACGATCCCGCCGCGTGGGTTCGCCATGTGGCGACCCGACAAGCGGTCTCCCGATGGCGACGGGCCCGGATCGCATCGGGGTTCCTGGCCCGCTCTCGGGCGCCCGAGCCCGCAGCGCCCCCATCGGAGGCCACTGCCGTTCTGGTCGCGGCGCTCAAGCAGCTGCCGGAGGCTCAGCGGCGGGCCATCGTGCTGCACCACCTCGGCGAGCTGCCGGTCGTCGAGGTCGCTCGGATCGAGCAATGCCCTGAGGGGACGGTCAAGGCCCGGCTCGCCCGCGGCCGCGCCGCCCTTGCCATCCTCCTCGCTTCCCAGGACGGAGAACGATCCCATGTCTGACCTGGACCAGCTTCTTGACACCCTTGTCGCCGACGTGAGGTCGCAGACCCGAGCCCCCGGGGCGTCGACGGCCATCGAGCGGGCTCAGCGCCGGCGCAAGGTGGTCGCGGTCGCAGGGGGCCTGGCGGCTGTGGCGGTCATCGCCGCGGGCAGCGTGCTGGCCGTCGGGACCCTCGGTGGTGGTGAGCGGAGGTCGTCGCTCGTCGGCACCCCGACGGCGTCGCCCCTCTCTCCCGCCGAGCAGCAGGCGGCGGGCACCGAGCGCTACCAGGCACTGCGCACGGCTCTGACGTCGGTGCCCGGCTGGGCCATCACCGCCGGGGCCGAGAGAGACTTCACGGTGATGGATCGGTGCCGAGGGGGCGAGTTTGATGCTCTTCGAGGTGGACTTGGATCGGGCAACAACCCCGGCCCCTACATCCCTCACGGCGGGCTCCCGGTCCGTGTCGAAGAAATCGGTTTCGGCTACCCCGCGGACGCGCCGGTCGTGATGGATCGGATCATCGCCCAGCTCGCGTCGTGCACAGAGCAGTCCTGGGACATCCAACCCATCGGGCAGACCGGCGCAGTGCTTGCCGTCACCGACGCCACCGTGGTCTGGATACAGCAGAAGGGTGGCCACATCGACATGCTCCACGTGCCGACGACCGACGGCCCACCGCCCCTCGCCGTCCAGGTCGAAGTCGCTGAGCTCATCTACTCCTGGATGAACTAGCCGTGGCCGCCCGTGTGAATCGAGAAGGAAGTGCCGGGTGAGTGGCATCAGGATCCAGGACCGGTACGCCGCGTCGGGTCGGCGCCTGTTGGCACTCAGCCTCGTCGTTCTGGTGACGGCGTGCAGCTCGAGTACGTCAGTTGATCGCGCCGCTACTACTGCGTCGCCCTCACCGGGTGAGCAGGCCAAAGCGTTTCCGATGTCCGCCTTCGCGAACATCAGTGCGGCCCCCGTGTCGGCGGAGCGTTCCGCGGAGTTTCAGGCAGCGCTTCGCGAGATGAGCAAGCGGGCCGGCGGAGCGGGCGTCGCAGCCATGGTGATGTCCGCGGAAGGAACGTGGGGTGGTACGGCGGGCAAAGCCGACGGCGTTCGGGCTCTTCGCCTCGAGGACCAGTTCAACGTCGGCAGTATCAGCAAGTCGCTGGTCGCCGCACAGGTGATGCAACTGGTCGAGGCCGGCGACCTGGAGCTCGACGACCCAGCCGCCGACCACCTCTCGCCGGAGCTCGACTTCGACACCAACGGGGCGACGATCCGCCAGCTGCTGAGCCATCGCAGCGGGATTCCCGAGTACTACACCTCCGACTTCGAGTACAAACTGGTCACCGATCCGCGACGGGTCTGGACGACGGAAGTACTGCTGGAGTCGCTTCCCGACGCGCGCGGCTCAGTCGACGTCGACTTCGAGTACTCCGGCACCAACTACGTGCTGCTCGGGCTGGTGATCGAGCACCTGCGCGGCCGACCGCTGGTCAAGGTGCTGCGCGACGGGGTCCTCGACGTCCCCGGGACCGAGCGGCTCATCTCCCAACCCGAGGAGCGACCGACCCCGCCGATGGCCATGCCCTTCGGTGACTCCACGGCTGCCCTGCAGAAGGGTGGGGGCTACCTCCCCTCCACCGCCAGCGTCACCTCCAACGGCCCAGGGGCGGTCTTCGCCTCGGACGCTCCGTCCCTCGCGCGCTGGTGGCGCGCCTTCTGCGCCGGTGACATCGTGTCCCAGGATTCACTGAACGAGATGACCGACTTCAACGGCGAGTACGGACTCGGGCTGTTCGACGCCACCAAGCCGTATGCCGCCTCCTTCGGCCACGCCGGGGCGGACATCGGCTACATCTCGTGGGCAGGGTGCCTGCCCGACAGCGGGTCGGTCATCGTCACCCTGAGCAACACCGGCGTGAAGGACATCGGATTGCCTCGGCCGCTGGTGCTAGCCGCAGAATCCGCTGCCAGCAAAGGCAGCACACCGTAAGGTCACAGATCCTTCGGGGAACCGGTTGGCCGCGTGCGGCGTCCTAGTGGGGGCTGTGGGCTGCGAGGGAGCTGATCGTGCGTCGGGTCGTTGGTACCGCAATGGCGCTGGTTGTGCTCCTTGCCGGCTGCGGTGCGGTGCCCAAGGCCGGTGGGGGCAAGGAGCCGGCTGGTGTCACGGCCCTCGGCGTGGCGATCGCCCGTACTGATCCGCAGCCCTCGAACGAGGACGTGCGGGCTCTTGCGGACAGCCAGGTCGCCTTCGCGCTCGACCTGTTCCGTCGCCAGGCGCAGCAGACCGACGGCGACCTGGCGATCGGGCCGGGGAGCCTGCACACGGCCCTGTCGATGATCCTCGCCGGCGCGCGCGGTCGGACCGCCACCGAGATGGCAGCGGTGCTGCACACCGAAGGGCTCGGCCCGCGGCTGCACGAGCTCAACAACGCCCTCGACCGTGAGCTGCGAAGTCGCGGCGAAGCCTCCGGCGTCGACGTCAGCATCGCCAACCGGGTGTGGGCGGCGCGAGGCCTTGCCTTGCAAACGGCGTTCATCGAGACGATGGCCTCGCAGTACGGCGCGGCACTCGCGCAGGCCGATTTCGGCGGTGACCCGGAGGGCTCGCGCGCGGCCGTGAACCAGTGGGTCGCGGACAACACCCGCGACAAGATCGAGGAGCTGTTTCCGGTAGGGACCATTGACTCCAGCACCCAGCTGGTGCTTGCCAACGCGATCCACCTGGACGCGGACTGGAAGTTCCCGTTCCCCAAGGCCGCCACCAGGGTCGCGCCGTTCACGCTGGCCGACGGCAACAAGGTGGACGTCGAGATGATGCACTACGACGAGTTCCTCCCCTCGGGACGCGGTGAGGGTTGGACTGCCGTCCGCCTCCCGTACGACGGCGACAAGCTGTCCATGACCGTCGTCGTACCTGACGACCTCAAGGCGTTCGAGAAGCGCCTGGACCCCGCCTTGCTCGGCAAGGTCGAGGCCGCCATCAAGGACGGCGGGATCCACCTTGGGCTGCCCCGCTTCACCGCGAAGACCCACCTGTCTCTCGCCCGGACGCTGGGCGCCATGGGTATGCCCAGCGCCTTAGGAGGGGGAGCCGACTTCTCAGGCATGACCGGCTCGAGGGGGCTGTTCCTCACGGCCGTCGAGCACGAGGTGCTCGTCGTGGTCGACGAAGAAGGGACCGAAGCGGCCGCCGCGTCCGGCGGCGCCATGGCCGGCAGCCACGGCCCGACGGTCATGGTCGACCGGCCGTTCCTGTTCGTGATCCGCGACGCCGACACGGGTGCGGTCATGTTCCTCGGCCGCGTCGCCGACCCGCGCAGCTAGGCGCCGAGTTCGTGAGTTGCACCCGACTGTCGGGTGGTCGCGTGTTGTGCGGCAGGAACGCGCGCCGTAGCGGCGAATCAAGACGGCGACGGGACACCATCCGAAGGAGACCTCATGCGCAGCCGCACGATCGTGCTCATGGGTGCGCTCGTCGCGGTGGCTGCGGGCTCGCTGACACCGGCACAGGCAGCGCCCCCGAAGCCGTTCAGCAAGACGGTCACTTTCGTCGACAGCACTCCCGACCCGACGGCGTACTTCCTGGGGCCCGAGCACTGCCAGGGCCAACTGCCGAGGGAGAAGCCGGTGTCGGTTGCCATCCCCGGTCCTGGCGTCGTGGCCATCGCCATCACCGGCTTCACCGGTGAGTGGAGCTTGATGATCACCAACCCGGCCGGGGACGTGATCGGCACGGCCGACGCAGACGCCCCGGCCACCGAGACCATGAGCCTGCGGGTGAAGCGGGCCGGACGGATCGACATCCTGCCGTGCAACCTGGCCGGCAGCTTCGAGGCGAAGCTCAGCTAC
>JBKKBU010000206.1:0-4417 GCA_046713755.1 Mycobacteriales bacterium | reverse complement strand
CGCTGCGCCGGGTCGTCGGTGAGGAGCAGGTCGTGGCCGCCGCTGACCGGCTGGTCGCCAACACCGCCGACGAGGCCCGCCAGCTCGTCGCGCTCTACGACGCCGACGTCGAGCGGGTCGTCACGGTTGCCCCGGGCGTCGACCTCGAGCACTTCCGGCCGGGCGAGGCGACCCTGTCGCGGGCCTCGCTGGGGGTGCCTCCCGATGCCGTCCTGCTGCTGTTCGTCGGGCGCATCCAGCCGCTCAAGGCCCCCGACGTGCTGCTCCGAGCCGCGGCGCGGCTGCGCGAGCAGCGCCCCGACCTCCCGATCGTCGTCGCGGTGGTCGGTGGCCCGAGCGGCACCGGGCTCAGTGAGCCCCTCGCCCTCCAGCACCTGGCCGCGGCGCTCGACCTGCCGGTGCGCTTCGAGCTCCCCTCGACCCCCGAGCGGCTGCGCGACTGGTACCGCGCGGCCGACCTGGTGGCCGTCCCCTCCCACAACGAGTCCTTCGGGCTGGTCGCCCTCGAGGCACAGGCCTGCGGCACCCCTGTCGTCGCGACCGACGTCGGCGGGCTGCGCACCACCGTCCGGCACGGCGTCAGCGGGCTGCTGGTGCCCGGCCACGACACCGACCGGTGGGCCGCCGCTCTCGCGACCGCCGTGGCTGGGCGGGCCCGCCTCGCCGCTGGCGCCCGGGCCCACGCCGAGCGGTTCTCCTGGGAAGCCACGGCCGACGGCCTGCTCGAGACCTACGCCGAAGCCGCCATCGACCTGCACGACGTCCGGTTGGCCGCCGCCCGCTGATGACCGGCCCGTTGACCACCCCGCTTGCCACGGTGCACGCCACCATCGAGGCCGCGCTGGTGGACTCCGCGCTGGAGTACTCCTCCCCGGCGCCCGGCCAGTTCTTCGTCAAGCTGCCCGGGGTGCACAAGCTGGCGACCAACTGCTGGCTGGTCGCCGGCCAGCACGCCCTGCTCGTCGAGGCCTTCGTCTGCCGGAAGCCCGATGAGAACCACGAGGAGTTCCAGCGCTACCTGCTGCGCCGCAACGCCCGGATGTACGCCGTCGCCTTCGCCCTCGACGCCGCTGGTGACGTCTACCTCGTCGGTCGCCTGCCGCTTTCGTCCGTGACCGCCGAGGAGGTCGACCGGCTGCTCGGCTCCGTCCTGCAGTACGCCGACGAGTCCTTCGACCCACTGCTCGAGATCGGTTTCGCCTCCTCGATCCGCCGCGAGTGGGTCTGGCGGCAGAAGAACGGCGAGTCGACCGCCAACCTGGCCGCCTTCGCGAGGTTCGCTGACCCCGACCGCGCCTGACCCCGACCGGACGCCGAATGGGGATCCTCATTCGGCTACGCGAGCCGCTGAACGCCCATCGGGGATCCCCATTCGGCGGCGGAGGCGGGGACGGTTGGGGTCAGTCGGCGACGGCGACTGGGTCGCGACGGGACGGCTCGGCGTGGGGGATCGAGGCGGGCACCCGGAGGATCCGGGCCGCCCACTCCGGGAGGTACCAGTTCCACTTCCCGAACAGCGAGACCAGCGCGGGCACCAGCAGGGCGCGCACGATGGTCGCGTCGAGCAGGATGCCGAAGCCGAGCCCGGTGGCGAGCACCTTGATCTCGACCTGCGGCCCGGACCCGAGGGACGCGAACGCCAGGAACAAGATCAGCGCCGCGGAGGTGACCAGCCGGCCGGTGCGACCGATGCCCTCGATGATGGCGCCGTCGGTCGATCCGCCGGCGTCGTACTCCTCGCGGACCCTGGCGAGGATGAAGACCTCGTAGTCCATCGAGAGCCCGTAGAGAAACGCGAACAGCAGGATCGGCAGCCAGAACGTGATGGCACCGGTCGCGGCGATGCCGAAGACCTCGTCGGAGCCGTTGCCCTGCTGCCAGAACCACACCATCGCGCCGAAGGTCGCGGCCAGTGACAGCAGGTTGAGCAGCACGGCCTTCAGGGGTAGCAGCAGCGACCGGAAGGCGCGCGCCAACAGGACATAGGTGAGCAGCACGATGACGAGCAGCACCCACGGGAAGTTCTTGTAGACCGCGTTGACGTAGTCGATCTGGATCGGCCCGCTGCCGGTGACCCCGACGACCTCGCCGTCGCCGGCGAGCGCAGCCTGGACGGCCTTGACCACATCGGTGTCGTCCGAGCTCGCGGTTTCGACCTTCGGTACGACGAGCACGATCGAGCTGTCACCCTTGACCGAGTTGCCCTTCTCGACCAGCGCGGCGGCGACGCCCTCGACACCGCGCAGCTCGGTGGCGACCCGCTCGGCCGCGGCCGTCGTCGTCAGCACCTCCATGGGGGTCAGCACCCCGGGTGGCAGGCCGCCGTCACGCAGGTCGCGGAAGGCGTCGTACGCCGGCCCGCTCTGGGACAGTGACTCCGACGCGGCGTTGCCGGTCTTGATGTCGAGGACTGGGATCGCCAGCAGCACCAGAGCGATCGAGGCGAAGGCAGCGGCGAGCCAGCGGCGCTTCACGACCATCCGGGCCCAACGCGACCAGCCGCGCGAGGCGGTCACCTCGTGGCGCACCTTCGGCCAGTCGACCTGCTGGCCGATGGTCGCGAGCAGCACGGGCAGCAGGGTCAGTGACACGGCGGTGCTGATGAGCGGGATGAGCACGCCGCCGATGGCCATCGAGCGCACCAGCGGGACGGGTACGACGATGAGGGCGAGCAGCCCGATCGCGACCGTGACCCCGGAGAACACGACCGCCTTGCCGGCCGTCGCCATGGCGTCGACGACGGCGTCGTGCGGCGTCTTGCCGTGGTCGCGCTCCTCGCGCCAGCGGGTCACGACGATGAGGGAGTAGTCGATCGCGACGCCCAGGCCGATGAAGGCGATGAGGAACTGCACGACGAAAGACACGTCGGTGACGGTCGTCAGGATCGCGACGATCAGGAAGGTCGTCATGATCGAGAACAGCGCGATGATGAGCGGCAGGAAGGCCAGGAAGCTGGCGAACACGAAGGCCAGCACCACCAGGGCGCCGGCCGCACCGAGCAGCGCCTCGATGAGGACCGAGCCCTCTTCGGCGCTCTGCTCGTTGATGACGAGCTCGCCGAAGCCGGTCACGACGACGCCGGTGCCCTCGGCGGCTTTCTTCAGCGGGTCCTGGGGAAACTCGCTGAACGTCTGCGGGAACGGCACGTAGGCGTAAGCGAAGGCGGCCTTGCCGTCCGGGGTCGTGAAGGACGCGTCGCCGGTGGTGGACCGGCTGACGATCCGGGAGGTCGGCACCGCAGTCTGGATCTTCGCGAAGGCGCGGGCTGCTCGGCTCTCCAGGGTCTCACCAGTCGGGTCGAGGCCATCGTCGGCACTCAGCACCAGCAGGAAGGGGTCGAGGTCGCCGTTGCCGTACGTCTCGGCCAGTCGCTGACTGGTCTCGTAGCCCGGTTGCCCCGGCAGCCCGAAGTCGACGACCATCCGCTCCGTCGCCGGGCCCGCCGTCGCGAAGCCGCCGATGAGGAGCACCAACCAGCCGATCACGACGTACTTCTTGTGGCTGAGGCAGTACTCGGTCAAGCGGCGCACGGCTTCCCCCAGGGTGTGTCGACTCTGTCGCGCACCCTAGTGATGACGTCCGACGATCGGGTGTCCTGCAGATCACGAAACGGCGCCTGGAAGGATCAGCGCCATGGCGACCCTGGTCCTCCTCCGCCACGGCGAGAGCGAGTGGAACAAGCAGAACCTGTTCACCGGCTGGGTCGACGTCGACCTCACCGAGCTCGGGGAGCAGCAGGCCCGGCTCGGCGGCTTGCAGCTGAAGGAGTCCGGCCTGCTGCCGACGGTCCTCCACACCTCGCTGCTCACGCGTGCGATCCGCACCAGCAACCTCGCGCTCGAGGCGTGCGGGCGCTCGTGGATCCCGGTCAAGCGGCACTGGCGGCTCAACGAGCGGCACTACGGGGCACTGCAGGGCAAGGACAAAAAGGCCACCCTCCAGGAGTACGGCGAAGAGCGCTTCCAGCAGTGGCGGCGCTCCTACGACGTGCCGCCGCCGCCCATCGAGCTGGGTTCGGAGTGGGACAACAGCAGTGACGAGCGGTATGCCCTGCTGGCGCGCGATCTGGTGCCCCGCACGGAGTGCCTCGCCGACGTCGTGGACCGCCTGCTGCCCTACTGGTACGACGCCATCGTGCCCGACCTGCGGGCCCGCGAGACCGTGCTCGTCGCCGCCCATGGCAACTCACTGCGGGCCCTCGTCAAGCACCTCGACGGCCTGCTCGACGACGAGGTCGTGGGGCTCAACATCCCCACCGGGCAGCCGCTGCGCTACGACCTCGACGACGACGATCTCGCTCCGCTGGTGAAGGGCGGGACCTACCTCGACCCCGAGGCGGCAGCCGCTGCGGCGGAGGCCGTGAAGAACCAGGGCCACTAGTGGCGCGTCGCCCCGAGGGTCGCAATGCCAAGCGCCG
>JBKKBU010000205.1:0-6724 GCA_046713755.1 Mycobacteriales bacterium | reverse complement strand
CGGATGGGCGTGCCGATGGCCGCTCACGTCGCCCGCGCCGGCCACTCCCTCACCGTCTGGAACCGCAGTCCCGGCAAGGCCGGGCCGCTGATCGATCTCGGCGCCACGGAAGCAGCCAAGGTCTCGGAAGCGGTGACCGATGCCGACGTCGTCGTCGTCATGCTCTTCGGCCCGGACGCCGTCCGCGACGTCCTGTCCGAGGTCACTGCATCAGCCCGGCCGGGGACGCTCCTCATCGACGCCTCGACGATCGGACCGGAGGCGGCCCACGAGTTCGGCCGGACGGCCGCCGGCGCTGGGCTGCGCTACATCGACGCCCCTGTCGCCGGCTCGGTGAAGCCCGCCACTGACGGCACGCTCGGGGTCCTGGCCGGCGGCGCCCAAGCCGACTACGACGAGGCCGAGCCGCTGCTGCACCTGTGGGGCGATCCGGCCCGCGTCCGTCGCGTCGGGGAGGTGGGGGCCGGCTCCGCCCTGAAGCTCTGCGTCAACCAGGGTCTTGGTGTCATGGCAGCCGGGCTCGGTGAGTCGCTGCGCCTCGGGCGCGACCTCGGCCTCGACCGTGACGTCCTGCTGGACGTGCTGTCGTCGACTGCCTATGGCTGGTACCTCGGCACCAAGCGCGACATGGTTGCCTCCGGCGACTACAGCGCGACGACCTTCTCGCTCGACCTGATGGCGAAGGACCTGGCCCTCGCGGTCGATGCGGCCGACAGCGACCTCGAGGTGACCCGCGCCTGCCTCGACCAGGCCCGCCGGGCACTCGCGGCCGGACACAGCGGCGCGGACTTCGCCGCGATCACCGGCCACATCGCCGACGAGGGAGAGGCGGACTCGCACTGATGACACCGATGTCGGCGAAGGACAAGCGGATCTACGCGATCGTCAACACCTGCACGGCTCCGCTGTGGCTGGTCATGATCCTGCTACCCCGCTCGGCGCTCACCCGCGCCGTCGTCCCGCTGGCGACGCCGCTGTACGCCGCCCTCGGCGCGTCGTACGTCGGGTTGCTCGCGGCGGGCTGGGGCGGTGAGCGGGTCGACTTCCGCGACCCCGAGTCGGTGCGCGTCGGCCTCGGTCAGCCGAAGGGCTTCCTCGCCGGATGGGCGCACTACATCGCGTTCGACCTGTTCGTCGGTCGCTGGATCTGGGAGCAGGGCCTGGAGCGGGAGCGCTCGACCCGGGTCGCGTTGCTGCTGACGTGGATGGCCGGACCTGCCGGCCTGACCGTCTGGCTCGGCCAGAAGGCCGTCCGCCGCTGACGTCACTGGACAACTGCGCGGCATCGTCCTACTCTCATTTCTGAACACGTTCAGATTTTTGGGCGACGAGAAGGAGCACCCGGTGAGCGGCCTGTTGACCACACTGACCGTGCTTTGCCTGGCTCTGGTGCTGCCGCTGGGTATCCGGCTGCTGTCGGCGCCGCTGACCGTGCCGGCGGGTTGGTGGCTGAGTGCCGGCGCATCGGCAGGTCTCGGGACGGTCCTGCCCACGGGGCCGGCGGCAGTCCTGCTCGTAGTGCCGCTGGCCGGCCTGTGCGTCGCGATCGCCGCCATGGGCACGGTGCGGCTGCGCGAGCTCGGGAGCGGTCCGGCGCCAGCCGCCAGAGCCGCGGCGGCCCTGAGCGCCACGTCATCGCTGGCGGTCGTGGCGCTTGCCCTGCTGGTCGATCGCGCCGGAGCGGCGCCGTTCCTCGGCTTCGGCCCGACGGTGTGGCGCCTGACGGTCCTGCACTTCTGCGTGGCGGGGTTCGCCGCGTCACTGCTCGTCGGACTGGCCGCCGTAGCGGCTCCCTGCGCCGCAACCCACCTCGGCTGCTGGGCGGTCCCGACCGGCACCGCCCTCGTCGGAGCGGGGCACTTCCTCGGCCCGTGGCTGGAGCCGGCCGGAGCAGTGGCCCTCACCAGCGGACTGCTGGCGTCCTCTTGGGTGGTGCTGCGCCGGGTCGTGCGATGGAGCGACAGCGGCGGCCAGCTGCTGGCAGTGGCGGCCGGCGTCACCCCGGCCACCATGGCGCTCGCACTCTGGTGGGCGCTCGGTGAGGCCGTCGACCTGCCACACCCGACCCTCACCTGGACCGCCGCCACCCACGGCGTCGGCAACGCCCTCGGCATCGGGCTGGCCGGCGTCCTCGGCTGGACCACCATCACCCAGGAGCAGCTGTGAACTCACCCCTGGTACTCCCCCTCCGCCCCGGGCTCGGGTGGAACTTCGCCGACCGACCGCGACGCGCCTTCGCAGTTCTCGGCCTCGCGCTGCTCGCCTGCTGGCCCGTGCTGCTGCGGTTCGGCGGCGAGGTCGGAGACACGGCCGTGGCCCTCAGCGCACTGACGATCGGACCCCCGGCCTTCTACAGCCTCGCGCGCATCCTGCGCCCGCACCTCGTCGAGGACACCGAGCGCGAGCTGCGCCACTGGTGCGCCTCGACGACCACTTGCTTCGGTGTCGCGGTCCTGATCGCCCTCACGGTCGCCGGCGGCGACCTCGTCGCCCTGTTCATCGTCCCCGCGCTGCTGGGGCTCAACGTCACCCTGGCGTGGGGCGTCGTGGCGATGGTGGTGCGCGCCGTCCGCACCCCAGTCCCGCTGCCGCCGTGGTCGCCGCCGCCGCACGGCCTGACAGTTCTGCCGGCAGTCAGCGAGCGCTAGCGAATGTGACCGTCGCCGGTGACGACGTAGGTCGTGCTGGTCAGCTCGGGGAGCCCCATCGGGCCCCGGGCATGGAGCTTTTGGGTCGAGATCCCGATCTCGGCACCGAACCCGAACTCCGAGCCGTCGGTGAAGCGCGTCGAGGCGTTGATCATCACGGCGGCACTGTCGAGCGACCGCACGAAGCGCCGTGCCTCGTCGACGTCGCGGGTCACGATCGCCTCGGTGTGGCCGCTCCCCCACCGCCGGATGTGCGCGACCGCCTCGTCGAGCGAGTCGACCACGCCGACAGCCAGGTCGAGGCTGAGGTACTCCGCCGCCCAGTCCTCATCGGTCACCGGCACCGACGTCGGGTCGTACGCCGCCGCGCGACTGTCCGCGTGCAGCGTGACGCCCGCCGCGGTGAGCGCCTCGACGGCCCGCGGCAAAAAGGCCTCGGCCGCATCGGCGTGCACGAGCAGGGTCTCGGCCGCGTTGCAGACCGAGGGTCGTGAGGTCTTGGCGTTGACGATGATGGCCACGGCCTTGTCGAGGTCGGCGCTCGCGTCGACGTAGACCGTGCAGTTGCCTACCCCGGTCTCGATGACGGGCACCTGCGACTCGCTGACGACCGCCTCGATGAGGCCGGCGCCGCCGCGCGGGATGAGCACGTCGACGAGACCTCGGGCCTGCATGAGCTCCTTGACCGAGTCCCGGTCGACGCCGGGCACCAGCTGGACGCTGTGCTCGGGCAGACCGGCCTTCGTCGCAGCCGCCGCCAGGACTTCCACCAGCACCGTGTTGGAGCGATAGGCGCTGGCGGAACCCCGCAGCAGCACGGCGTTTCCGCTCTTCACGCACAGCCCGGCCGCGTCGGCGGTGACGTTGGGGCGGGCTTCGTAGACGATGCCGACCACCCCGAGCGGGACCCGGACCTGGCGCAGCTCCAGCCCGTTGGGCAGGCTGCTGCCCCGCACCACCTCGCCCACCGGGTCGGGCAGGGTCGCGACGTGGCGCAGGCCGTCCGCCATCGCCTCGACCCGCGACGGGGTCAGCGCCAACCGGTCGAGCAGCGCTTCCGTCGTACCTGCTTCTCGACCAGCCGCGACGTCCTCGGCGTTGGCAGCGAGGATCCGCTCGGACTGAGCCAGCAGTGCGTCGGCCATCGCGAGCAGCGCGGCGTCCTTGGCCTGCCGGGTCAGCGGTGCCAACCCGGCGGCAGCCGTCCGCGCCCGACGGCACGCGTCAAGGACCTCACTCATGCCCAAAGCCTACGGCGCCTCCCTCGCAACGTCTGCTCGGTCACGCGGAGCCGACTCCCGGTCGAGCGGAGGTTGCGGAGGGGTGGGGGCTCAGAGGACGACGAGGTCGTCGCGGTGGACGACCTCCCGCAGGCCGAGCTCGCGGGTCGACCGGCCCAGCAGCGGCGGCAGCTCGGCGGCGTCGTAGGCCACCAAACCGCGGGCAACCGGCACTCCGGTGGGATCGACGAGGTCGACCGGGTCGCCGGCGGAGAACTCCCCGTCGACAGCAGTGATGCCGGCCGGCAGCAGGGACAGTCGCCGGTCGACGACCGCCGCCACCGCGCCGGCGTCGAGCACCAACCGACCGCGCGGGGTGGAAGCGTGGGCAAGCCAGAGCAGCCGCGCGCTGGTCCGAGCACCTGTCGGCGCGAAGAACGTCCCACCGATGCCATCCAGTGCCTCACGCACCCGGTCGGCGGAGCTGAGGAGCACCGGTACGCCGGCCCCGGTCGCCACCCGCGCGGCATCCACCTTGCTGGACATGCCGCCGCTGCCGAGCCCCGACGACGAGCCACCGATCTCGAGACCGACGAGGTCGGCGGGGCCGCGCACCTCCGTCACGAGCGACGAGCCGGCCCGGCGCGGGTCGCCGTCGTACAAGCCCTCGACGTCGGAGAGCAGCACGAGGGCGTCGGCCCGCACCAGATGAGCGACGAGGGCGGCGAGGCGGTCGTTGTCGCCGAAGCGGATCTCGTCGGTCGCCACCGCGTCGTTCTCGTTGACGACCGGTACGACGCCGAGGTCGAGCAGTCGGTCCAGCGTGGTCCGCGCGTTGCGGTAGTGGGATCGGCGTACGACGTCGTCGGCGGTCAGCAGCACCTGCCCGACGGTGCGGCCATGGCGACCGAAAGCGAGCGAGTAGCTGTGGACCAGCTCAGCCTGGCCGACCGATGCGGCTGCCTGCTGGGTCGCGAGGTCACGGGGCCGGCGGGCCAGCCCCAGCGGAGCGAGCCCGGCCGCGATCGCACCGGAGGAGACGAGGACCAGCCCAGGTCGGCCGGCG
The DNA here is from genome assembly GCA_046713755.1 of Mycobacteriales bacterium. Classification (GTDB taxonomy): domain Bacteria; phylum Actinomycetota; class Actinomycetes; order Mycobacteriales; family SCTD01; genus JAUYQP01. Next base: position 1,790 of record JBKKBU010000205.1, on the reverse strand, counting down.
ATCGCGTCGACGAGCGCATCGAGGCGGGTCGGGTCGAGGCCGCCCTCGGCGGTAGTCAGCGACGACGAGCCGACCTTGACGACGATGCGCTGTGCGCGCGCGATCGCCTCGCGGGTCACTCCGCGTCGTCCGGCACGATGTCGAGGCCCAGTCGCTCGGCCCGTCGCAGGTCCTTGGCGAAGCGCCGCTCGTCGGCCCGGACCCGACCGTTGTCGTCCAGTCGGACGTCAGCGCCCTGGATGGTGGAGATGAAGTCCTCGGCCACGGTCGGGTGCCAGCCGAACGACACGTTGCCGATGGTGACCTCCACGCCGGGCTCGGCACCGAGATCCGCGAGGGCCTTCTCCACGCCGAGCCGGTTGAGCCGATCCGCGAGGTAGCCGACAGCCTCGTCGTTGTTGAAGTCGGTCTGCACGACCCAGCGCTCGGGCTTGTCGCCACGCACGACAAAACCGCCGTCGCCAACAGGCTCGACCGTGAAGCCGAGGTCATCGACCGGGGTGGGGCGGAGCACGATCCGGGTGGCCTGCTCGACCGGCTGGGCCTTGCGGTAGCCATCGACCATCGCGGCCAAGGCGAACAGCAGCTCACGGACCCCCTCGCGGGACACCGCGCTCAGGGCGAAGACCTGCAGGCCGCGGGCCTCCAGGTCGGCGGTCACGAGCTCGGCCAGGTCGCGGGCCTCGGGCACGTCCACCTTGTTGAGCACCACCAGGCGCGGCCGGTCCGACAGCGTCGTTTTGTACTGCTCGAGCTCGGCCTCGATGACGTCGAGGTCGGTCAGCGGATCGCGACCGGGCTCGAACGTCGCGCAGTCCAGCACGTGGACGAGCACGGCACACCGCTCGACGTGGCGCAGGAACTCGAGGCCCAGGCCCTTGCCCTGGGACGCCCCCGGGATGAGTCCCGGCACATCGGCGACAGTGAAGGTCACCCCGCCGGCTTCGACCACGCCGAGGTTGGGCACCAGCGTCGTGAAGGGGTAGTCGGCGATCTTCGGCCGGGCGGCGCTGACCGCCGCGATGAGCGAGGACTTGCCGGCGCTCGGGAAGCCGACAAGCGCGACGTCGGCAACGCTCTTGAGCTCGAGCACGACGTCGGCGGCTTTGCCGGGCTCGCCGAACAGCGCGAAACCGGGCGCCTTGCGCTTGACGTTGGCCAGCTGGGCGTTGCCGAGCCCACCGCGGCCGCCGGCGGCCACGACGTAGCGGGTCCCTTCGCCGACCAGGTCGGCGAGCTGGTTGCCGTCCATGTCGACCACGACGGTGCCGTTGGGGACCGGGAGCTCGAGGGTCTGGCCGTAGGCACCGTCCCGGTTGGCACCTTGGCCCGGCTTACCGCTGGTGGCCTTCTGATGCGGGTGGAAGTGGTAGTCGAGCAGCGTCGTGGTGTTGTGCTCCACGACGAGGATCACATCGCCGCCGTCGCCGCCGTTGCCACCGTCAGGCCCACCGAGCGGCTTGAACTTCTCGCGGTGGATGGACGCGCAGCCGTGACCGCCGTCGCCCGCAGCGACGTGCAGCACGACGCGGTCGACGAAGCTGACCATGACTGGCTCCTTACACAAGAAGGGCGGGCCAGGAGTCCCCGGCCCGCCCTGTCGTGACGTGTGCGGTCGGCTAGCCGACCGGGACGATGTTGACGGTCTTGCGGTCGCGCTTACGACCGAACTTCACGGCACCGGGCTGCAGCGCGAACAGCGTGTCGTCGCCGCCACGGCCGACCCCGTCACCGGGGTGGAAGTGGGTGCCGCGCTGGCGCACGATGATCTCGCCGGCCTTGACGACCTG
>JBKKBU010000204.1:0-3139 GCA_046713755.1 Mycobacteriales bacterium | reverse complement strand
CCCTGAGGCGCCGCACCCTGAGGCGCCGCACCCTGAGGCGCCGCACCCTGAGGCGCCGCACCCTGAGGCGCCGCACCCTGAGCGTCCGCACCCTGAGATGCCGCACCCCCCTGAGGCGACGGCGACGCGGCGGCGCGGCTGAGCGTCTCGCCGGTCTGCGCGTCGAACAGGTGCAGCTTGCGCACGTCCAGCCACAGCTCGGAGGACTTCCCGTCGGCTACCTCGGAGGTGGCGTCCAGGCGCACGACCAGCTCGGCGCTGTCCGCGGCGCTCTGCTCGAGGTCGAGGTCCCCGGCCAGGCTGGCGAGCGCGGTGCCGGAGGCGTCGTTGCCGGAGTAGGGCAGGTGGGCGAACAGCTCGCTGCCCATCCACTCGATCGCGCCGACCTCGGTCGTGAACACCACGCCGTGCTCGCGATCGGTCTCGGCGACCAGGGCGGCGTCCTCGAAGTGCTCGGGCCGGATGCCGACGACGACCTGGCGCTCGCCGGGGGAGAGGTCGACCCGGGCGGCGAGGGCGGCGGGCAGCTCCATCGTGACGAATGGCAGCGTCAGGGTGGTGCCGGAGAGCGTGCCGGTCAGCAGGTTCATCGACGGCGAGCCGATGAAGCCCGCCACGAACAGGTTCTTGGGCGCGTTGTAGAGCTTGCGCGGGGTGTCCACCTGCTGCACGACGCCCTTGCGCAGCACCGCGACCCGGTCGCCGAGCGTCATCGCCTCGGTCTGGTCGTGGGTGACGTAGACGGTGGTGGTGCCGTACTTCTTCTGGATCCGGGCGCTCTCGGTGCGCATCTGCACGCGCAGCTTGGCGTCGAGGTTGGACAGCGGCTCGTCGAACAGGAACGCCTTGGGGTCGCGCACGATCGCCCGGCCCATCGCGACCCGCTGGCGCTGACCGCCGGACAGGTTGGCCGGCTTGCGGTCCAGGTTCTCGGTGAGCTCCAGGACCGTGGCGGCCTCCTCGACCCGGCGGGTCACCTCGGCGTCCTCGACCTTGGCCAGGCGCAACGGGAACGCCATGTTCTCCCGCACGGTCAGGTGGGGGTAGAGCGCGTAGTTCTGGAACACCATGGCCAGGTCGCGGTCCTTGGGGGCGCGGTCGTTGACGACCTCGTCGCCGATCCGCATCTCGCCGTCGGAGATGTCCTCGAGCCCGACGATCATGCGGAGCAGGGTGGACTTCCCGCAGCCCGACGGGCCGACCAGGATGACGAACTCCCCGTCGGCGATGTCGAGGTCGACGGACTTCACCGCCTCGGTGCCGTCGGCGTACCGCTTGGTGATGCCTCGCATGCTGATGGCGGCCATGCCTATCCCTTCACTGCACCGGCGGTGAGGCCGGCGACGATGCGGCGCTGGAAGATCAGCACCATGACGATGATCGGGACGGTGACGACGATGGCCGCGGCGGCGATCTGACCCGTCGGGTTGATGAAGTTGCTGCTCGCGGTGAAGAAGGCCGTGGCCGCCGGGACGGTGCGGGCGGCCTCGGTCGAGGTCAGCGAGATCGCGAACAGGAAGTCGTTCCAGCAGAAGATGAACACGATGATCGCGCTGGTGAACACGCCCGGCAGGGCCAGCGGCAGGATCACCTGCCGGAACGCCTGGAACGGCGTGGCCCCGTCGACCTGCGCCGCCTGCTCGAGGTCCCACGGGATCTCCCGGAAGAACGCCGCGAGGGTCCAGATCGCCAGCGGCAGGGCGAAGGTCATGTACGGCAGGATCAGGCCGGGCCAGGTGTCGTACAGGCCGGTCGAGCGCCAGATGTTGAACAGCGGTCCGATGATCGACACCGGCGGGAACATCGCGATCGCGAGCGCTCCCGACAGCAGCAGCGACTTGCCGGGGAAGGCCAGCCGGGCGATGGCGTACGCGGCCAGCGAGGCGATCACGACCGCGATGACGGTGGTGATCAGCGAGATGCCGATCGAGTTGATCAGCGGCCGGACGAACTCGCCGCTGGTGAAGATGCTGCGGTAGTTCTCGAGCGAGGCCGTCGCCGGGATGAGCCGGCCGTCCGCGACGTCCGCCGAGGGCTTGAGCGACAGCGAGGCGATCCACAGGACCGGGAACATCGCGTACACGACGATGAACGCCGTCCCGATCTTCCAGACCAGCCCGGTGCCGGGGACCTTGCTCTCGTGGTGCGGCGCCCGGGTGGCGGGCGCTTGCCGGGAGGCGCCGACGGCCTCGGTCGCGATCGTGGTGGCGGTCATCAGCCCTCGCCCTTCGCGGTGCCCAGGTTGGTCTTGAACCCCTTCACGAACACGAAGGCGATCACGATGATGAACAGGAACAGCAGGATGGAGATCGCGCTCCCCAGGCCCAGGTTGACCCGGGTGATCAGCGCGTTGTAGCCGAGCCCGCTGATCGTCTGGGTGTCGAACTGGCCGGCGGTCTGCACGTACACGGTGTCGAAGATCCGGAAGGCGTCCAGGCTGCGGAACAGCAGGGCGACCAGGATGGCGCTCTTCATGTTGGGCAGCGTCACCTTCCACAGCCGCTGCCAGGCGGTCGCGCCGTCGACCTTGGCGGCCTCCTGCAGCTCCTCCGGGACGGTCGCGAGCCCCGCCAGCAGCAGCAGGGACATGAACGGCGTGGTCTTCCAGACCTCCGTCAGGATGATCGTCGCGAAGGACCCGATCGTGCCGCCGAGCGGGTTGGCCTCCCCGAGGAAGCCGGTGTCGGGCTGGACGGCGAAGCGGAACGCGAACGCCGCGATGACGGTGATGATCCCGTACGGGATGAGGATCGCCGTGCGGACCGTCCGCCGGCCGAAGATCGCCCGGTGCATGACCAGGGCGAACACCAGCCCGATGACCAGCTCGATGACCACCGACACGACGGTGATGACCGTGGTCGCGAGCACCGCCGTCCACCACACGCCGCTGGACAGGATCAGCACGTAGTTGTCCAGGCCGACGAAGGTCGTCTCGTCGGGCAGCCGCAGGTCGTAGCGGAACAGGCTCAGGTACACCGCGTAGCAGATCGGGTACGCCGTGATCGCCAGCATGATGATCGCCGCGGGCGCTGCGAGCTTCAGGCCCAGGCTGCGCTCGGCGCGGGCCCGGTCGGTGGTCTTGCGCGGCCCGCCGGTGGTCTTGCGGGCCGGTGCGGGCGTGGGCGCCGCGGGGCGGTCG
>JBKKBU010000203.1:0-8422 GCA_046713755.1 Mycobacteriales bacterium | reverse complement strand
TCTTCGAGGTCTGCATGCCGGCCCGGTGCTGGATCGCGCCGGAGATGCCGACCGCGATGTAGAGCTGGGGCGACACGGTGCGACCGGTCTGGCCGACCTGGTTCTGGTGGGGGTACCAGCCGGCGTCGGTCGCAGCGCGACTCGCGCCCACGGCCGCACCGAGGGTGTCCGCGAGCTTCTCCACGATGGCGAAGTTCTCGGCGCCGCCGAGGCCGCGACCGCCGGACACGACGATCGAGGCGTCCCCGAGGTCGGGGCGACCGCCCTTGTGCTCGACGACCTTCTCGACGATCCGGGCGGCCTTGTCGGCATCGGACGCCGCCACGCTGACCTGCTCGATCGTGCCCGCAGCGGCCGCCTCGGTGGGAGGCGTCGAGTTGGCGCGGACCGTGATGATCGGGGTGCCGGTCGCGACCTTGGAGGACACGACGACCGAGCCACCGAAGATGGGCTGCTCGGCGACCAGCTCAGGGGTGACACCGACCGCGTCGGTGAGCAGGCCGCCGCCGGTCTTGACCGCGAGGCGAGCCGCGACCTCCTTGCCGTCGGCCGTGCTCGGGAGGAGCACCGCCGTCGGGGACGTCGACTCGACCAGCTGCGCGAGCAGGGCCGCCCGGGGACCGGCGAGGAAGTCGTCGTGGTCCGACGACTCGTCGACGTAGATCTTGACGGCGCCGTAGGCGCCGAGCTTGGCCGCCGCGGTGGCAGCGCCGGCGCCGAGCACGACGGCCGACGGCTCGCCGAGGGTGCGGGCCAGGGTCAGCAGCTCGTAGCTGACCTTCTTGGGAGTGCCGTCGACGTGGTCGACGAGGACGAGGACCTCAGCCATGTGTTCAGTGCCTCTCAGACGAACTTCTGCGATGCGAGGAAGTCGGCGACCTTGGAGCCACCGTCACCCTCGTCCTTGACGACCTGGCCGGCCTGACGCGGCGGCTTGGTGGCGAACTCCACGACCTGCGACGGCGCGGCCGCGAGGCCGACCGTGGCGGCGTCGATACCGGCGTCGGCCAGCGACAGCGTGGTGAGCGGCTTGGACTTCGCCGCCATGATCCCCTTGAACGACGGGTAGCGCGGCTCGTTGATCTTCTCGACCACGGAGATGATCGCGGGGGTCGAGGCCTCGACGACGGCGTAGCCGTTGTCGGTCTGGCGCTCGATGCGGACGGTGCCGCCCTCGACCGTAACCTTGCGGGCGCCGGTCAGCTGCGGCTTGCCGGTGCGCTCGGCGAGCAGCGCGGCCATGATGGCCATCCGGCTGTCGGTCGCCTCGGAGCCAGCGATGACGAGGTCCCACTCCAGGGTGCCGAGCACCGTGGCGATGGCGGCCGAGGTCTGGATCGCGTCCGAGCCGGCGAGGGCGTCGTCGGTCAGGTGCACGGCCTTGTCGGCACCCATCGAGAGCGCCTTGCGGATCGTCTCGACCGCTCGGGCCGGGCCCATCGTGAGGATGGTGACCTCGCCGCCGTGGGCCTCCTTGATGCGCAGGGCCTCCTCGACGGCGTACTCGTCGATCTCGTTCATGACGACGTCGACCGATGCGCGGTCGAGGGTCTTGCTTGTGGCGTCGAGCTTGCGCTCGGCCCAGGTGTCAGGCACCTGCTTGACCAGTACGACGACGTTCACGCTGCCGAGTCCTCCGTCAGACTTCGGCGCGCGGGGGTCCGCGCGCAGATTCGTGAGTGCTGTTCAGGGTGAGGGAACGCTAGCCCCGGGGGAACCCGGGGGCGGACACCGCCCCTCCAGTCTCCCCCCGCCGCAACGGGGGTGCAAACTCCAGCAAGCGCACGACGTGAGTCACCTTTCTCACATCGCTAGCGACCCGCGAAGGTCGCCTTGCCGGGGCCGTTCTCGACGAACGACGCCATGCCGGTCTTCTGGTCCTCGGTGGCGAACAGCGCCGCGAACAGGCTGGACTCCAGACGAAGCGCGCTGTCGAGGTCCAGCTCGAGCCCGTCGTCGACGGCCTGCTTGGCAGCTCGCAACGCGACCGCCGGGCCGGCCGCAAACTGGCGGGCCAGCTCGAGCGCCTGCTCGTAGACCTCACCGTCCGGGACTACCCGGTCGGCGATGCCGAGGGCCAGCGCCTCGTCTGCTGCGACATGGCGCCCGGTGAAGATGAGCTCCTTGGCCTTGGCTGGACCAACCAGTCGCGGGAGCCGCTGGGTGCCACCCGCGCCGGGGATGACCCCCAGCGTGATCTCGGGAACGCCGACCTTGGCGCGCTCCCCGACGACCCGGAAGTCGGCGGTGAGGGCCAGCTCGAAGCCGCCGCCGAGCGCATAGCCGGTCACGGCCGCGACGACCGGCTTGGGGAGCTTGGCGACCACCCGCAGGGCCTCCTGCAGGCCTTGACCCCAGGCCAGCATGTCGGCGTAGGACAGCGACTCCATCTCCTTGATGTCGGCGCCGGCCGCGAAGACCCGCTCGCCGCCGTAGAGCACGACGGCGCGCACGTCGGCACGGTCGCGCGCCTCGACAGCCGCCTCCTGCAGCTCGGCCCGCAGCTGCGCGTTGATGGCGTTCATCTTGGGACGGTCCAGCCGGATCGTCCCGATCGCACCGTCCACCTCGAGCCGTACGAACTCGCCCACGTCCTGATCCTCACTGCCGGGGATGTCCTCGGACCCTAGTGTTCTGCTTGTGTTCCGGGACTCGCACGGTGTCGTGCACACCGTCTCGTCCCCCGACCCGCTCGCCGATCTCCCACCCGAGGCCGCGACGGCGCTGCAGGAGGTCCTGCTCCAGGGCGGCGACCTCGGCACCCGGCTCGAGCAGTGCGAGGCGGTCGGCGACCTGCTCGCCCGTTGGCAGACCGCCTTCTTCGACGGATTGCCGGAGGAGGTCGACCTCGAGGAGGAGGCCCGCGTGGCCGCCGAAGCGGGCCTGTCGCTGGAGCAGGTCGAGGCGGAGTACATCGCCGACGAGGTGCTGGGCTTCGAGCCCGACCTCGACGACGGCATGGGTGGGGCTGGTCAGGAGGAGCTCGACCTCGAGCTGCAGCTCGACCGGGCCCTCGACGACGACGGTGACCCGCGCGACCGGCTGCCCGAGGAGCTGGTCGGGATGCTCGAGCGATCGTTGCTGCTGCTGCCCCTGCGGGTCCGGCTCGAGGCGCTCATCGCAGCCGAGCAGCTCGTCGACGAGTGGGCCCAGCTGCTTGCCGATCACGAGAAGCTGCTCGGGCACCTCGTGCTCGCTCACGGCACGATGCCGGACGACACCGGCCACGACGAGCTCGCGGAGCGTCACGCAGTCCTGCACGCCGCCACCGGAGCGGGCCACTGATGCGTCGTACGGGGGCGGGGGGTGCCGCTACGACGAGCCCCACCTGGCGCACCGTCGAGGTCGACGGCGCGTCGATGCGCGTCATGGAGGCGGGCAGTGGCGACCCGCTGCTGTTCCTGCACGGCTGGGGGTTGTCGCCGCGCGCCTATGCCGACGGTGTCACCCGCCTGACCGCAGCCGGCGTACGCATCATTGTGCCGTCGCTGCCGGGATTCGGCGGCTCTGACGGACCTCCGCTGAGGGGGATCGACCTGCCGGCGTACGGACACCGGATCGGCCGGCTGCTCGACGTGCTGGAGGTGGAGCACCCGGTCTTCGTGGCCGGGCACTCCTTCGGTGGCGGCGTCGCGATCCAGCTCGCGGTCGAGCGGCCCGAGCGGGTGCGAGCCCTGACCCTGGTCAACTCCGTCGGCGGAGCACCCGGTCGGCGCAGCGGTCTCATCGACGCGTCGTGGCTGATGTGGGCAGCGGGGACCGCCGGTGAGCTGTCGCCGCGCACCCTGCTGCGGGCGGTGCCGTCGATGGCCCGCGACTTCGTACCCAACGCGCTGCGCAAGCCGCTGACGATGGCGCTCACCGCCCGCCTGGCCCTCACCGCCTCCCTCGCGGAGCAGGCGCAGTCGCTCATCGCGGCCGGCCTGCCCGTGCTGTTCGTGTGGGGTGACGCCGACCGGATCGTCGCACCAGGGGCACTCGCGTCGGTGGTCTCGCACCTGCCGGCGGAGGTGGTGCACGGCCGGCACGGCTGGCTGCTCACCGAGCCCGAGGAGTTCGCCACGCTGATGCGCAACGCGCTGGTCGTGCACGCCATGCTCGAACGCAAGCAGCGCGGGCAGTCCCTCGTGCTGCCGGTCGGGACCTCGCTGGCGGACCTGATCCCGCACGAGCGCCGCAGTGCCTCCCGGCTCCCGGCGCCGCGACCGACCTAGCTGGCAGCCACGTCGGCAGCCACGTCGTGCAGGTGGTGCATGACGTCATGCAGGAAGTAGCGGCCGAAGCTCTCGATCGTGAAGCGCGCACCGTCACTGCGGTTGCCCGTGCGGGTCCAGTCGGTGACGGCGTCGAAGCGATCGGCCAGCCCCGCCGACTCCGCGCCGATGGCCGCCGCCACCTCGGCCGGGTCCTGCTCCAGGTAGCGATCGACGACAGCCGTCTCGTCCTGGTCCCAGTTCGGGTAGTGCGGGTCAACGGCGTCCGTCATGAGCTGCAGTCGGACGTCGTACGTGCGGACGACGTCGCGGACGTGGCAGGCGTACTCGAGGGGCGCCCAGGTGTGGTCGTCCGGTCGGATCCGCAGATCCGCATCGGTGGCCAGGAACGCCACCCAGCGGTCCGCGGTCTCGCGCAGCAATCGGCCGTAGTCCGCCGGAGCGAACGTCGCCGACTCCAGGCCGCACTCGTCGCAACGGGTCGCCACGACCCAGGTCCAGTCCTTGGTGTCCGGCTCGATGCCCATGCACGGGACGCTAGGTCGGCGCCGACCCCGGCGGCTGCCGACCACCGCACGGATCCTGCCGACTCGGGCAGGATGTGCGGGTGGATCATCGACCCGACCTCCGGCCCTGGCCCGGCCGGCCCACGCCGCTGGGCGCGACCTGGGGCGGCGAGGGCACCAACGTCGCCGTGTTCAGCCACGGCGCCGAGGCGGTGGACCTGTGCCTGTTCGACGACGACGGCCACGAGACCCGGGTCGCCCTCGAGGAGTCGACCTTCCACGTCTGGCACGGCTATTTACCGCAGGTCGGGCCGGGGCAGCGCTACGGCTTCCGCGTCGACGGGCCCTTCGACCCGAGCGCGGGGCTGCGCTACAACCCCAGCAAGCTGCTGCTCGACCCCTACGCCCGCGCCATCGACGGTGACTTCCGGGCTGTCGACGAGACCCTCGGATCGCTGCCAGGCCGTGACGGTGTGCAGGACCACCGTGACAACGCGGCGTACGTCCCTCGCTCGGTCGTGGTGCACGACGCCTTCCCCTGGGGCGACGACGTGCGGCCGGCGACCGCCTGGGCGGACACCGTCGTCTACGAGCTGCACGTCAAGGGCTTCACCGCGCAGCACCCCGGCATCCCCGAGAACCTGCGGGGCACCTACGCCGGGCTCGCCCACCCGGCGGCCATCGAGCACCTGGTGGGACTCGGCATCACCGCCGTCGAGCTGATGCCGGTCCACCACTTCGTCTCGGAGCCGCACCTGCAGGAGCGCGGCCTGACCAACTACTGGGGCTACAACTCGATCGGCTACTTCGCCCCCCACGCGGCGTTCTCCGCCAGTGGGTCGCGCGGCGAGCAGGTGCGCGAGTTCAAGGCCATGGTCCGGGCCCTGCACGCCGCGGGGATCGAGGTGCTGCTCGACGTCGTCTACAACCACACGGCCGAAGGCAACCACGCCGGCCCGACGCTGGCGTTCCGCGGGCTGGACAACCCGACGTACTACCGGCTCGAGACCGACCGCGCCCACTACCGGGACTACACCGGGTGCGGCAACACCCTCGACGTGCGCTCACCCCATGTCCTGCAGCTCATCATGGACTCGCTGCGCTACTGGGTCAGCGAGATGCACGTCGACGGCTTCCGCTTCGACCTCGCCTCGGCGCTGGCGCGGTCCTTCCACGACGTCGACAAGCTGTCGGCTTTCTTCGACGTCATCCACCAGGATCCCGTCATCAGCCAGGTGAAGCTGGTGGCGGAGCCGTGGGACGTCGGCGAGGGCGGCTACCAGGTCGGGGAGTTCCCGCCGCTGTGGACCGAGTGGAACGGCAAGTACCGCGACACCGTCCGCGACGTCTGGCGCGGCGAGCACGTCGGGATGCGCGACCTCGCGTACCGGCTATCCGGCTCGTCCGATCTCTACGCCGATGACGGCCGCCGGCCCTATGCCTCGATCAACTTCATCACCGCCCATGACGGCTTCACGATGCGGGACCTGACGACGTACGAGTCCAAACGCAACGACGCCAACGGCGAGGACGGGCGCGACGGCGAGGCGCACAACCGGTCGTGGAACTGCGGCGTCGAGGGCGAGAGCGACGACCCGGCCATCAACACCCTGCGGCGTCGGCAGGCCCGCAACCTGCTGACGACCCTGCTGCTGTCCACCGGTGTCCCCATGCTGACCATGGGCGACGAGGTGCGGCGCACCCAGGGCGGCAACAACAACGCCTACTGCCAGGACTCGCCGGTGTCGTGGATGCCCTGGGACCTCGGACCCGACGCCGAGGCGATGCGGCGCTGGACCGCCGCCCTGGTGGGACTGCGCCGCCAGCACCCGGCCTTCCGACAGCAGCACTTCTTCCGCGGCGGTCCCGTGGGCGAAAACGGCGTGAAGGACGTGGCGTGGTTCACCGCCGCTGGTGTCGAGCTGGATGACGGCAACTGGTTCGACCCGTCGCTGCAGGTGCTCGGCATGTACCTCGACGGCCGCTCCATCCGCGAGCGCGACGCCCGCGGCGCCCCCATCGTCGGCGACTCCTTCCTGGTGCTGCTCAACGCCGCAGCGCACGGCTGCCGCTTCCTGCTGCCGGGCGAGCCCTGGGCATCGTCGTACGACGCCGTGCTCGACACCTCGGCCGAGGAGCCCCTGGGTGGCCGCTCCCTGCGCGCCGGCGCCCGCACCCACCTCACGGCCCGCTCCGTCGTCGTCCTCCGCGCCGCCCGCTAGGCGGAGGTGGTGAGGCCTAGGTCGGCGTCGTCGGGGAGGGAGTCGTGGTGCGGGAGCACCCGCACCGTGTAGCCGAACGAGCCGGCCCGCTCCAGGGGCACGTCACCCTCGAAGCGCAGCAGGCCGTCGTCGCCGGGGCCCGCGGGCACCAGGGACACCGACGTGGGCGAACGCAGCTCGTCGGCCTCGTCGACCCGCCCGTAGACCGCCTGGACCCGGACATCCGAAGGTGCGAGCCCGGCGAGGTCCACGGTCGCCCGCACCGACAGTCGGGTGCCGACCTGCGGGGCATCACCGACACCGAGGGCTTCGACGTGGGCGACCCGCACCCCTGGCCAGGCCGCCACCACTGACGACCGCCATGCGGCCAGCTCCCGAGCCGGGGCGAACCCCGAGGCGGCCAGCGCGCGCGACGACCGAGCGGCCGGGGCGTAGAGCTCGTTGACGTAGTCGCGCACCATCCTGGACGCGAGGACCTTCGGTCCGAGCGACTGCAGGGTGTGGCGCACCATCGCGACCCAGCGCTGCGGGATCCCGTCGGCGTCGACGTCGTAGAAGCGGGCGCGGACCTGCTTCTCCACCAGCTCGTAGAACGCCGAGGCCTCGAGGTCGTCGCGCCGATCGGGATCGGTCACGCCGTCCGCGGTGGGGATCGCCCAGCCGTTCTCCCCGTCGTACATCTCGTCCCACCAGCCGTCGCGGATGGAGAGGTTGAGGCCGCCGTTGAGGGCCGACTTCATGCCGGACGTGCCGCAGGCCTCGAGCGGCCGCAGCGGGTTGTTGAGCCAGACGTCGCAGCCGCCGTAGAGGTAGCGGGCCATGCCGATGTCGTAGTCGGGCAGGAAGGCGATGCGGTGCCGCACGTCCTCGCCGTCGGCGAAGCGGACGATCTGCTGGACCAGCTCCTTGCCGCCGTCGTCGGCGGGGTGCGCCTTGCCGGCGATGACCAGCTGGATCGGCCGGTCCGGGTCGAGCAGCAGGGTCCGCAGCCGCTCGGGGTCGCGCAGCATCAGGGTCAGTCGCTTGTACGACGGGACGCGGCGGGCGAACCCGATGGTGAGCACCTCCGGGTCGAACGCCGCATCGGTCCACCCGAGCTCGGCAGCTGTCGCGCCGCGCTGCAGCCAAGACTCGCGGAGCCGGCGGCGCACCTCCTCGACCAGCCGCGCCCGCAGCAACGCCCGGGTCTGCCAGATCTCGGAGTCGGCGACCGACTGGACTGCCTCGAAGGCCGTGGACTCGGTCGTGAGGGGCCCGCCGGCGTGCTTCTCGCCCAGCTCGAAGACCTCGCGTGAGACCCACGTCGGGGCGTGGACGCCGTTGGGCACCGAGCTGATCGGGACCTCCTCGACGGGGAAGCCCGGCCACAGGTCGGCGAACATGCCGCGGGACACCACGCCGTGCAGCCTGGCGACGCCGTTGCGCCGTTGCGCCATCCGCAGCCCCATGTGAGCCATGTTGAAGACCGCTGGGTCCTCCA